>JBOIEM010000043.1:0-10357 GCA_050741115.1 Burkholderiales bacterium | reverse complement strand
GTCCTCCTCGAAGGCCCTTCCGGCCCACGGCAGGCGCCTTGCGCTCAGTGAGCTGTGGGAGCGCGCCCGCCGCCTCGGCCCGCCTTCAAGGAGCGAGTCCGCCGCCCTCGTGAGAAAGCTGCGGGATGAGCGTTACGGTCGTTGACGCCTCGGCGGTCGCCGCGGTGCTCTTTGACGAGCCGGAGGCGGGGCCCGTGATCGCGGGCGCGAGCGGCCCGTTGCTTGCTCCCGGACTGCTGCTCTACGAACTGGCAAGCGTCTGCGAGTCCAAGCTCCGGAAGGATCCCGGACGAGCAAAGCTCACGCTGCAGCGCTACCAGCTCCTCTCCGGCCTGGACATCGAGTTCGCCGAGCCCGACTGGGACGCCCTCCCCCTCCTCGCCTGCCAGTGGGACCTGACCGCCTATGACGCCGCATACCTGCAGCTCGCGCTCAAGCGCAAGGCTTCGCTCCTCACGCTCGATGCCCGGCTCGCGCGCGCATACGACCGGGCCGCCGCAAGCTCCTGAGCCATGGAGCATGCGCATGGGCGGTCTGCGTTACGTCGATGACCGGCGCGCGAGCGTGACGAGTACGCCCTCGAGCGCATGTTGGACGGATTGCCGGCGCACCGCCTCGCGATCGCCGGGGAACCGTTTCGACTCCGTGCGCGGCTTGCCGTCTTTCATGGCCCAGGCGAAACAGACCGTGCCGACCGGCTTGTCGGGCGTGCCGCCGCTGGGACCGGCGACGCCGCTCACCGCGACCGCGACCTGGGCGTGCGAGCGCGCGAGCGCACCCTCGGCCATTTCGCGCACGACCTCCTCGGACACCGCGCCGCGTTTCTCGAGCGTCGCTTCCTTCACGCCCAGCATCTCGCGCTTGGAGATATAGGTATAGGTGACGAAGCCGCGCTCGAACCAGTCCGAGCTGCCCGGCACCATGGTGACCGCCTCGGAAACCCAGCCCCCGGTGCAGGACTCCGCCGACGCGAGCATCAGCCCGCGCGCTTTCAGCGCCGCGCCCACTTCCTCAGCCAGCTTGTAGAGAACGGGATCCGGCATGGGTCCTATTCAATCACTGCCATGAGCACCGCGAAGACGAGCAGTGTATAGAACGCTGCGACGAGATCGTCGAGCATGACGCCGAATCCGTTCCTGAAGGTGCGCTCGTAATAGCGGATCGGCGGCGGCTTGAGGATATCGAGCAGGCGAAACAGCAGGAACGCCGCCGCCTGCCAGGGAAGCGTCGCCGGGACGAAGAACAGCACCAGCAGGAACGCCACCGTCTCGTCCCACACCATGCCGCCGTGATCGGACACGCCGATCGCGCGGCCGGTCACCTCGCAGGCCCATGTTCCGAGAGCAAGCAGGACGGCCAGCATCAGCAGAAACCCGATGGGATCCAGCAGCGGCGAAACCAGCCAGTAGATCGGCAAGGCGAGCAGCGTGCCCCACGTCCCCGGCGCGACCGGCGCGAGCCCGGCGCCAAGCCCGAACGCGATGAAATGCGCCGGATGCCTCAGCAGAAATCGCCACGACGGCCGCAAGACAAGGTCTGGAGTCACAAGCGCCCCACCACCTCGATGCCGCGGTAGAGCCAGTCGGCTTCCCACGGGTTGTCCGGGTCGCGGCGCCGCGCCAGCTCGTTGCGCAGGTCGCGCGCGCCGCCGTCGACGTGGATGTACTCGCCGAAGAAACGCGAGGAGAGCACAATCCGCGCCGTGCGGTTCATCCGCTCGCGCTGGTAGGCGAGGAAGGCGCGGGCGTAGTCGTCTCCGGCCGCCGCGACCTTCTCGGCGAGCACGACGCCGTCCTCGATCGCCATGTTCGCGCCCTGCGCCAGGTACTGCAGCGTCGGATGCGCCGCGTCGCCCAGGAGCGTCGCCCGCCCCCGGCTCCAGTTGGTCACCGGCTCGCGGTCGTGCAGGACCCAGTTCCGGTCGCGCGAGATGTAACGCAGCATGTCGCGCACGCGGGGATCGGCGCGCGCGAACACCTGCTCCAGCTCGTCCCACCCGCCGAAATCCTTCGTCTCCCCGCGCCGGAAGCGCCGGCTGGAGACCGTCGCGACGTTGTTCATCACCGTGCCGCCGCGCAGCCGGTACTGCACGAGATGCAGGTCGGGACCGCACCAGATCGTCATCGAATCGAGGCGGCTACGGTCCATGATTTCGTCGGTCGGCACGACACCCCGATAGGTCACGTGGCCGGTCACGCGCGGCGCGCCGTCGCCCACGATCGCCGCGCGCGTGGGTGACCACAAGCCGTCGGCGCCGATCAATGCCGCGGCCTCGTACTCGGCGCCGTACTCGCAGCGCACGATCACCGAGTTGCCGCGCTCCTCGAAGCTCACCAGCCCGCGCGAGGCCTCGAGCGCGATCTCCTCGCGCCGCCGGCACGCCTCGAGTATCTCGCCGTGCAGGTCGCGCCGGTGGATGACGAAGTAGCGGTACTGGTAGCGCTCGCGGAACTTCCCGCCCAGCGCGATCCGCGTGATCTCGCGGTTATCGATCGCGTCGACGAGGATGAGCGCGTCGGGAAACACCGAGTGCGGCTCGAGCGCCGTCAGCAGGCGCAGGCGGTCGAGCATCCGGCTCACGTTGGGCCCCATCTGGATGCCGTAGCCGATCTCGCCGAATTCCGGCGCCTTCTCCAGCACGCGCACGCGCCGGCCCTTCTGGGCAAGGGCGAGCGCCACCGACAATCCGCCGATGCCGCCGCCGGCGATCACGATCGGAAGAGCGGACGCCATGTCAGTCGCGGAAGTGCTCGTAGCCGCCCCGCTTCACGGCGATCGGCCGGCCGGCCGCGTCGAGCACGGTAACCAGCGGCGTTCGCCGCCGCTGGCGCACGATGCTACCGATCCGGGTGAGCCTCAGGCGCAGGCGCTGCGCGATGCGGGCAACCGCCCCGCGCTGCGCGCGGCCGGCGGTGAAGGCGAGCTCATAATCGTCGCCGCCCGCGAGCAGCGCGGCGCGCGCCGCCGGGCGGTCGCGCATCTGCTTGAGGATGGCCGAGCAGGGAAGATGCTCGAGCCCGATGACCGCGGCGACCCGCGAGCGCTCGCAGATGTGACCGAGGTCGGCGACGAGCCCGTCGGAAACGTCGATGGCGCTGCGCGCGACGCCGCGCAACGCAATCCCCAGTGCGACGCGGGGCGCCGGCGCGTCGAGCTTGAGCCGCAGCGCCCGCCGGTCGCTCGGCGCGAGCCGTTTCGCGCCGAGCGCGAGCGCCGCATCGCCGAGCGTGCCGGATACCCAGACATCGTCGCCAGCCCGCGCTCGGTCGCGCCTGAGGGCGCGTCCGCGCGGGACCTCCCCGATGACCTGCACGCAGATATCGAGCGGCCCGCGCGTGGTGTCCCCCCCGACGAGATCCACGCCGAAACGGCGCGCGAGCCGCATGAAGCCGCGCGAGAAGGCCGCGAGCCAGCGCGGATCCGCGCGCGGCAGCGAGACCGCAAGCGTCGCCCAACGCGGCGTCGCGCCCATCGCCGCCATGTCCGAAAGATTGACCGCGAGCGCCTTGTGCCCCAGCCGCCCGGGATCCGCGCCGTGGTAAAAATGCCGACCCGCGACGAGCATGTCCGTGGTGACCACGAGCTCGCTGCCGCGCCGCGCGCGCACGATCGCGGCGTCGTCGCCCACGCCCAGCACCGCGCTGCGCGCGGGGTGCGTGAAGAAGCGGCGGATCAGCTCGAACTCGGAGAGCGCCACGAAAGCTCAGCCCGCGGGCTTCTGCCGGGAAGCTGGGCGCTGCGCGTCGAGCCTGCCCTGGGCCTCGAGCCATTTCTTCTTCAGCACGCGAGGAAACCAGAAGTCGACGGCCGCGAAGGCGAAGAAGAACAGCGCCAGCCAGCGCACGGACTCCGGCGGCAGGAACGCCCGGCCCTCGATCACGACGTAGAGCCCGAGGAAGACGTTGATGACGCCCGCCAGGTAGAACATCATGATCCGTTTTTTCAGGCGCGGGTCCATTAGATACCCCTAAATGGAAGAACCGCCAGGCTGCCCGTCCCGGCGCGAAAGGCGATGGTGTCTCATTTCCTGGTTCGAGTTTCCTGCTCCGCGGGGCGCAGGCGCGGCGCGAGCTTGTCGAGCACGCCGTTCACGAACTTGTAGCCGTCGGTGCCCCCGTACTCCTTCGCCAGCTCCACCGCCTCGTTGATCACCGCGCGATAGGGCACCTCGGGCTGGTGCGCGAGCTCGTAGCTCGCCAGCAGCAGGATGCCGCGCTCCACCGGGCTCAGCCGGGAAAACTCCCGGTCGAGGTAAGGCGTGATCGCCCGTTCCAGCTCCGGGGCGGCCGCCACGGTGCCTTCCAGCAGCGCCTTGAAATAGCCGGCGTCGATCTTGTCGAAGCCTTTCGCGTCGCCGAGCTGGCCGGCGATGGTCGCGGGGTCGGTGCCCGCAAGCTGCCACTGGTAGAGGCCCTGCAGCGCGAACTCGCGCGCGCGCCTGCGGCTCGATTTCATTCCTCGTCAAGTCTCTTCAACAGGTTGGCCATCTCGATGGCGGCGGCCGCGCAGTCCGCCCCCTTCTGGGGCGCCCGCACCGCCGCCTGCTCGTCGGTATCGGTGGTCAGTATGCCGTTGGCAACCGGCACGCCGGTGTCGAGGGCGACCGTGGTGATGCCTCCCGCCGACTCGTTGGCGACGACTTCGAAGTGATAGGTGTCGCCCCGGATCACCGCCCCGAGCGCGATCAGCGCGTCGTACTTCCCCGTGTTCGCCAGCTTTTGCAGCGCCAGCGGCGCTTCCAGCGCGCCCGGCACGGAGACGACCCGGATGTCGGAGGCAGCCACGCCATGCTTCCTCAGCGCCGCGCGGCAGGCCGCGAGCAGCGCTTCGCCCGCCTCCGGATTGAAGCGGCTCACGACGATGCCGATGCGAAGCCCCGCGCCCCTCAGGTCCGGCTCAAGTCGTTCGATATCGCTCTTGACCGCCATCTCGCGTCACTTCGTCACCGCGTCACCTCATCACTCGGCGCTGGAGGGTGGCTGAAGGTAACCGGTCACCTCCAGCCCGAAGCCCGCCATGCTCGGCATGGGCCGCGGCTGCGCCATGAGGCGCATCTTCTTCACGCCGAGATCCTTGAGGATCTGCGCGCCGACGCCGTAGTTCCTCAGGGCGAAACCCTGCACCGCGGCCGCTCCCGCGCGGGTGCGTGCGCGCTCCAGCAGCTCCGACGCCGTTTCCTGGCCGTGCAGCATCACGATGACCCCGCACGGGGCGCGCCCGACGGCGGCGAGCGCGTCGTTGAAGTTCCAGGAGTGGCTCGCGCTGCGCACGTCGAGGAGATCGATCACCGACAGCGGCTCGTGCACGCGCACCAGCACCTCCGTCGCGGACGCGGGAACGCCCTTAACCAGCGCGAGGTGCGTGGACGCTCCCACCCGCTCGCTGTAGACGACGAGCCGGAACCGGCCATGCACGGTTTCGATGTCGCGCTCCGCCGCCCGCGCCACCAGCGACTCGGTGCGGCTGCGGTACTCGATGAGATCGGCGATGGTGCCGATCTTCAACCCGTGCCGGCCCGCGAACGCGATCAAGTCCGGCAACCGCGCCATCTCGCCGTTGTCCTTGAGGATCTCGCAGATCACCGCCGCCGGGGCGAGGCCCGCCAGACGCGCGAGATCGCACCCCGCCTCGGTGTGTCCCGCGCGCGCGAGCACGCCGCCCTCCTGCGCCATGAGCGGAAAGATATGCCCGGGCTGCACCAGGTCGGAGGGGCTCGCGTCGGGCCGGATCGCAACCTGCACGGTGCGCGCCCGGTCCGCGGCCGAAATGCCGGTGGTGACTCCTTTCGCGGCCTCGATGGAGGCGGTGAAGTTGGTGCCGAGCGGCGAGCGGTTGATCGCCGTCATCAGCGGCAGATTCAGGGCGCGGCACTTTTCCTCGGTGAGCGTGAGGCAGACGAGCCCGCGGCCGTAACGCGCCATGAAATTGATCGCGTCCGGCGTGACGAACTCGGCCGCGATCAGCAGATCGCCCTCGTTCTCGCGGTCGGCCTCGTCCACCAGCACCGCCATCCTCCCGGCCTTGATGTCGGCGATGACATCCGTGATCGGGCTGATGCCCGTCTCCTGCCTGGAACTCATCGATTGCTTCCCGTTGCTCGTTACTCGTTACTGGTCACTACCTGCCGCGGAGTCGTTCCACGTGACGTGCAAGCATATCCACTTCCAGGTTGACCTTGTGGCCCGCGCGCAGCGCGCCGAGATTGCTCGCCGCGAGCGTGTGCGGGATGAGATTCACCTCGAATTCCGCGCCGTCGACCGCGTTCACGGTCAGGCTCACGCCGTTGACCGCGATCGAGCCCTTGCGCGCCACGAATTTCGCGAGGGTTTTCGGGACGTCGACTGCCACCAGCCGGTTTCCGCCCGCCGCCTTCGTGCGTGTCACGATTCCGGTTCCGTCCACGTGCCCGCTCACCAGATGGCCGCCGAGGCGACCCGACAACCGAATCGACTTTTCCAGGTTGACGCGCTGGCCCGCCGCAAATCCCGTGGTGCAGGCGAGCGTCTCACGCGAGACATCAGCCTGGAACGTGCGCCCCTTCCGCGCCACGACAGTGAGACACGCGCCGTCTACCGCGATGCTGTCGCCCACCGCCACGTCCTTCAGACCCAGGCGCCCGGCGTCCACCACGATCCGCACGCCGCCGCGTGCCGGCTTCGCGCTGCGCACCGTGCCCACCGCGGCAACGATTCCCGAGAACATTATACGAACCTCGCCACGACGCGGACATCCGGCCCGACCAGCGCGAGATCGCGGACGGTGAGCCGCCTGCGCTGCTCGAGATCGGCGAGTTCGGGCAGGTGGAACATGCCCTGCGCGGCGTCGCCGATGATGCTGGGGGCAAGATACACCACCAGCTCGTCCACCAGCCCCTCGGCGAGGAGCGAGCCATTCAGCCTGAAGCCGCCCTCGACGTGCACCTCGTTCAGCTCGCGGCGGGCGAGCTCGCGAATGAGTGCGCCGAGCTCGACCTTGCCCGCGCTGTTCGGCATCACGATCACTTCGGCCCCCTTCGCCTGCAGCGCGGAGATCCTGGCGCGGTCCTCGCGCGCTGCCGCGACGAGCACCCCGCCGCCCTCGAGAATTCTCGCCGTGGGAGGCGTCTCCAGCCGGCTGTCCACCACCACGCGCAGCGGCTGCCGCGGGGTGGCCACTTCGCGCACGGTGAGCCGCGGGTCGTCCTCCCGCACGGTTCCGAACCCGGTCAGCACCGCGCACGCCCGCGCGCGCCAGTGATGCCCGTCGCGGCGCGCCGCCTCGCCGGTGATCCACTGGCTCCTGGCATTGAGAAGCGCAGTCTTGCCGTCGAGGCTCGCCGCGAGCTTCATCCTCACCCAGGGGCGGCCGCGCGTCATGCGCGAGACGAAGCCGACGTTCATTTCCCGGGCTTCGCTCTCGAGCAGCCCGCACGCCACGTCAATTCCCTTCCCGCGCAGCAGGGCGAGTCCCCTGCCCGCGACCAGGGGATTGGGATCCTCGAGCGCCGCCACCACCCGCGCGACGCCCGCCCTGACCCGCGCCTCCGCGCACGGTCCCGTGCGCCCCTGGTGCACGCAGGGCTCGAGCGAGACGTAAACGGTCGCGCCGCGCGCGCGCGCGCCGGCGGCGGCGAGGGCGTTTACTTCGGCATGGGGGGCGCCCGCCCGCTCGTGCCAGCCCTCGCCCGCCACCGTGCCCTCGCGCACGATCACGCAGCCCACCCGCGGGTTGGGCGTCGCGGTGTAGAGCCCGCGCCCGGCGAGCTCCAGCGCGCGCGCCATGTGCCGGTGGTCGTCAGCCGAGAACACGAAAGGCGTGATGGGTGAGTGGCGAGTGGTGAGTGGATTAGCCTGCCGGTCCCGGATCGAGATTGGGTTCAGTCTACTCACCACTCACCATTCACGACTCACTTGTCCTTGGCGGGGCGCTGGACCTCCTTGATCGCGTCCTCGAAGTCGTCCACGCCCTCGAAGCTGCGGTAGACGGAAGCGAAGCGGATGTAGGCGACCTGGTCGAGCTTGCGCAGCTCCCGCATCACCATCTCGCCGATGCGCCGCGACTCGATTTCGCGCTCACCGAGGGCGAGCACGTCCTGCGCGACGGTGGCGATGGCCTCGTCCACGCGCGGCGTCGGCACCGGCCGCTTGTGCAGAGCGCGCATGAAGCCGGTGCGCAGCTTGTCGAGGTCGAACTCGGCGCGGCTGCCGTCCTGCTTCACCACCTGCGGCATCCGCAGCTCCACCGTCTCGTAGGTCGTGAAGCGCTTGTTGCACGCGGCGCACTTGCGGCGGCGCCGGATGCTGTCGCCGTCATCGCTCACCCGCGAGTCGATAACCTGCGTGTCGGGGGAGTTGCAGAACGGGCACTTCACCTAGCTACCGTAGACGGGAAATTTCGCGCAGAGCTTCTTCACCTCGGCCGCGACGCGCCTGAGCGTCCTCTCGTCGGCAGAGGCGTCGAGCACGTCCGCAATCAGGTTGGCGAGCTGCTCGGACTCGAGCTCCCTCAAGCCGCGTGTCGTGACCGCAGGAGAGCCGATGCGGATGCCGCTCGCCACCATGGGCTTCTGGGGGTCGTTCGGCACGGCGTTCTTGTTCACCGTGATATTCGCCTTGCCCAATGCGATCTCGGCGTCCCGCCCCGTCAACTTCTTTCCCCGCAGGTCCACCAGAAACATGTGGCATTCGGTGCGGCCGGAGACGATGCGGAAACCGCGCTCCTGCAGCGTCTTCGCCATCACGCGGGCGTTGTCGAGCACCTGCTCCTGGTAATCCCTGAAACCTTTCGACATCGCCTCCTTAAGAGCGACCGCCTTGGCGGCGATCGCATGCATCAATGGCCCCCCCTGTATCATGGGGAACACCGCCGAGTTGATCACCTTCTCGTGCTCCGCGTTGGCGAGGATCATTCCGCCCCGCGGCCCGCGCAAGGTCTTGTGCGTGGTGGTGGTCACGAAATCCGCGATCCCGATCGGGCTCGGATACAGCCCAACCGCGATCAGCCCCGCGTAGTGCGCGATATCGGCCATGAGCAGCGCGCCGATCTTGTCCGCGATCGCCCGGAACCGCTTCCAGTCGATCACGAGGGAGTAGGCGGAAGAACCGGTGACGATCAGCTTCGGCTTCTTGATGTGGGCGAGCTCCTCGACCTGCGCGTAATCGATCTCCTCGGTGTCCTTGTCGAGCCCGTAGCTCTGCGCGTCGAAGTAGCGCCCGCTGAGATTCACCCGCGCGCCGTGCGTGAGGTGCCCCCCAGCGTCGAGCGCCATGCCGAGGATGACGTCGCCGGGATGCAGCGCGGCGGCGTAGACGGCCTGGTTGGCCTGCGCTCCGGAATGCGGCTGCACGTTGGCGTAGCCGGCGCGGAAGAGCTTCTTCGCGCGGTCGATCGCCAGTTGCTCGGCAACGTCGACGTGCTCGCAGCCGCCGTAATAGCGCCGTCCCGGGTAGCCCTCGGCGTACTTGTTGGTGAGCACCGAGCCCTGCGCCTGCAGCACGCGCGGGCTGGCGTAATTCTCGGAGGCGATCAGCTCGAGATGATCCTCCTGGCGCTGGACCTCCTTCTCGATGGCATCCCACAACTCCGAATCGAAGCGTTCGACGGTGTCTTTCTTGGAATACATGGATAGCCGCCGCCGGTTTCGTAAACTATTGATTTTAGCACCGGATCAATCACCCGCGATGGTCATCCGCTCGACCAGGATGGAGCCGCACTGGCGGGAGCCGCGGCGAACGAAATCGGTTCCGACCGCGACGATGCCGCGGAAGATGTCCTCGAGGTTGCCGGCGACGGTGATTTCCTGAACCGGGTAGGCGATCTCCCCCCGCTCGACCCAGAAGCCCGCGGCCCCGCGCGAGTAATCGCCGGTCACCGGGTTGACTCCGTGCCCCAGCAGCTCGGTCACCAGCAGCCCCTCGCCCATCGTCCCGAGCAAACCCCCGAAGTCGGACCCGGTATCGCGCAGGATCAGGTTGTGGTTGCCGCCGGCGTTGCCGGTCGATTTCAACCCCAGCTTGCGCGCCGAGTAGCTGCCGAGAAAATATCCCTGCAGCACGCCGCCCCGCACCACCTCGCGCGGGCGCGTGGCGACACCCTCCTCGTCGAACGGCGCGCTGGCGAGGCCCTTGGCGAGGTGCGGCAGCTCGCTCAGGTTGACGATCGCCGCGAAAACCTGCTTGCCGGCGCTGTCGAGCAAGAACGAGGACTTGCGGTAGAGGTTGCCGCCGGAGACCGCCGACACGAAATGCCCGAGCAGGCTCGCCGCGACCGGTGCCTCGAACAGCACCGGCGCCTGCGCCGTCGCGATCTTGCGCGCGCCGAGGCGGCGCACGGCGCGCTCGCCGGCGCGGCGCCCCACGCTTGCGGTGTCGGGCAGGTC
>JBOIEM010000042.1:0-4000 GCA_050741115.1 Burkholderiales bacterium | reverse complement strand
CGACCTCCGCCGCGATGATGGCGGACAACATCGAGCACGTCATCAGCTACTGGGTGATGTTCGAGCTGTTCCGCTCCCCGGCGCTCGCCGGGTTCGCGGTGCTCTCGCACTGGCTGCCGTTCCTGTTTCTCTCGGTGTACTTCGGGGCCCTCGCCGACCGCTTCGACTCCCGGCGCATCATCCAGATCGCGATGCTGCTCTACATGGGAGTGTCGCTCGCCTGGGCCGTGCTGTTCTATACCGAGACGATCGAGGTGTGGCACGCCGCCGTGCTGCTCGTCATACACGGCATCGCGGGCGTGCTGTGGGCGCCCGCGAGCCAGCTGCTGATCCACGACATCGTCGGCCGCGAGAACCTCGTGAGCGCGGTGCGGCTGAATGCGACCGGCCGGCAGTTCGGCGTGTTCCTCGGTCCCGCGGTCGGCGGCGGGCTCATGCTGGCGCTCGGCCCGGCGGCCGGCCTCATCGCGAACGTACTCATCTACCTGCCGCTCACCTGGTGGCTGTGGAAGGTGCCCTACGGCGCAAAGCGCCAGCGCGACGGCGCGCCGGCGACGGGCGGCGGGTTTGGGGACGCGCTCAAGGTCATGCGCGAGGTCTCGGGCAACCGCACCATCCTGTCGATGATCCTGCTGGCGGGCATCTCCTCGCTGCTGGTCGGCAACGCGTTCCTCGCGCAGATGCCCGAGTACGCGCACGACCTCGGCACGGAAAAGGCGGATTTTTCCTACGCGGTGTTGCTCGCGGCCAACGCCGCGGGCGCATTCGTCGGCGGCATGGTGCTGGAGGCGAGGGGGTTCCTGCGGGCGACGCCCCTGACCGCGATCGTGCTCTGCATCATCTGGTGCTTCATCATCGCCGGCTTCGCGGCCGCGACGAACTATCACCTCGCCGTCGTGCTCATGTTCGTGGCCGGGTTCCTCTACCTCGCCTACAGCTCCATGGCGCAGGCGCTGGTGCAGCTGGAGTCGCCGGCCCATCTGCGCGGCCGCCTCATCGGCCTCTACCAGATGTCCAACAACGGGCTGCGTGCCTTCAGCGGCATCACCGTCGGCTTGCTCGGCAGCCTGATCGGGATCCACTGGTCGCTCGCGCTGAGCGCCGTGGTGCTGCTGGGCGTCACCGTCGTCCTGCTGGCCTTCTCCATGCGAACGGCGTGAGGAAGCAAGGGGCGGGAAGTCATGGCCGGGAATCCACAGGTGATCGTCGCGGGCGCCGGCCCGGTGGGACTGCTGACCGCGCTCGCGCTCGCGAAACAGGACGTCTCCGTGCTGGTGCTCGAGGCCGAGCCCGGCCTGACCTTGGACCTGCGCGCGGGCACCTACCATCCGCCTTCGCTCGAGATGATGGCGCCTTACGGCATCACCGCCGAGATGCTCAAGACCGCGATCCAGGTGCCGCGCTGGCAGATCCGCGACCGAAAAGAGGGCGTCATCGTCGACTGGGACGTGTCGCTCATCCGGGACCTGACGCCGTACCCCTACCGGCTGCACCTGGAGCAGCACCGGTTGACTCCCATCATCCACTCGAAGCTCGGGGAATGCCCGAACGCGGAGGTGCGGTTCTCGCACGAGGTGACCGATTTCGCGCAGACCGCCGACAAGGTCGTCGTGACCGCGAAGACGCCGGCAGGCACGGAGCGCTTCGAAGCCGCGTGGCTCGTGGGCGCGGACGGCGGCCGCAGCACGGTGCGCAGGGTCATGGGAGTCGGGTTCGAGGGCTACACCTGGCCCGAGCGCTTCCTCGTCGCGAGCACCAACTACGATTACGAGCCGCGCGGCTTCCGGCTGAATACCTACGTCGCGGACCCCGTCGCCTGGAGCGCGATGTTCAAGATGCCCGGGGACGGGCCGCCGGGACTGTGGCGCGTGCTGTTCCCGGTCCGGCCCGAGGAGGCGGAGGCGGAGGCGCTCTCGGAGCAGAACGTCGAGCGGATGATGCAGGGCTTCCAGCCCAAGGCGGAGCGCTACGCCATCCGCTACAAGAGCATCTACAAGGTGCACCAGCGCGTCGCAGCCGATTTCCGCGCGGGCCGCGCGCTGCTCGCGGGCGACGCGGCGCACCTCAACAACCCGATTGGCGCGTTCGGGCTGAACGGCGGCATCCACGACGCGATCAACCTCGGGGCCAAGCTCGGAAGAGTGTGCCGCGGCGAGGGCGACGACCGCCTGCTCGATCTCTACGTGCGCCAGCGCCGCACGGTGAACCTGGAATACGTGCAGGAATACTCGATCAAGAACCTGAAGCGCCTCACCGCCCGGACCGAGGAAGAGCGCCGCAGGAACTTCGACGAGCTGCGGCAGGCCGCCTCGACGCTGGAAGGCGCGCGCAATTTCCTGCTCGTTTCCAGCATGATCGCGAGCGTGCGGCGCGCCGACGCCATTACTTGATTTCCCGGTCGCGGGCGTTGCCATAGAATATTGACGTCAAACCGAGATCCCGATGGCAGAAAGCACGCCCCGCCCGCCTTTCCGCGCCGACCACGTCGGGAGCCTCCTGCGGCCGCCCGAGCTGAAGGAGGCGCGCGCCCGCGCACGGCGCGGCGAGATCAGCCCCGACGCGCTGCGCAGAATCGAGGATCAGTGCATCCGGGACGTCGTGGCGTTCCAGGAATCGGTGGGCCTCCAGGGCATCACCGACGGCGAGTACCGGCGCGACTGGTGGCACATCGACTTCCTGCGCGGCTTCGACGGGGTGCAGACGGTGGAAGGGAGGACCTTCGGCGTGCATTTCCAGGGCGCCGACGAGCAGCCGCCGTTGATGAAAGTGCAGAGCCGGATCCGGCGCACCCGGCCGAGCATGCTGGAACATTTCAAGTTCCTCAAATCGGTCACCCGCCGCACGCCGAAATTCTGCATGCCCTCGCCGGCGATGCTGCACGCGCGGGGCGACCGCGAGGCGCTGCGCAGGACCTATCCCGACGTCGACCGGTTCTGGGGCGACCTCACGCAGGCCTATCGCGAGGAGATCCGCGACCTCTACCAGGCCGGCTGCCGCTACCTGCAGATCGACGACACGACCATCGCCATGATGGGCGACCCGAAGGTGCAGGAGACCTTTCGCAAGCTGGGGGACGACCCGAGGAAGGACACCGCCCTCTACGCCGACGCGGTGAACGCGGCGGTCCGGGACGTGCCGGACGACATGACGGTCTGCGTCCACACCTGCCGCGGCAATTTCATGAGCACGTGGCTCGCGAGCGGGAGCTACGATTTCGTCGCCGAGACCGCGTTCACGCGGCTCGAAGTGGACGGGTTCTTCCTCGAGTACGACACCGAGCGCGCCGGCGGCTTCGAGCCGCTGCGCTTCGTGCCGAAGGGCAGGAAGGTCGTGCTCGGGCTGATCAGCTCGAAGTTTCCCGCGCTCGAGAACAAGGACGACCTCAAGCGCCGCATCGAGGCCGCCGCGAAGTTCGTGCCGCTCGAGAACCTGTGCCTCTCCCCGCAATGCGGCTTCTCGAGCACCCACCACGGCAACAGGATCACCGTGGAGGACGAGCGGCGCAAGCTTGCGCTCGCCCTCGAGGTGGCGCGGGAAGTGTGGGGAACGAGTTGAATAGGGCAAGGGGGGAGGAGGAACTTCGCGAATTGAAGGAAAACGACATGGACAAGGCACCGCAAGTCACCCTGCATTCGACCGCGCACTTCTTTCTCGAGGGCCTGAACGAGCTCGGCGTCGAGTACCTGTTCTGCAATTTCGGCACCGACTACGCGCCGCTGATCGAGGAAATGGCGCGCTGGCGCGCCGAAGCGCGCAAGTTCCCGCAGACGCTGCTCTGCCCGCACGAGAACACCGCCGTGCAGATGGCGATCGGATACGCGATGGTGACCGGCCGCGGGCAGGCGGTGATGGTGCACGTGGACGCGGGCACGGCGAACGCGGCGATGGGGCTGCACGACGCCTGCCGCTCGCGCGTCCCGCTGATCCTCATCGCGGGCAAGGCGCCCTACACCGTGCGCGGCGAGCTGCCCGGCTCGCGCGACACCTACGTGCATTTCAT
>JBOIEM010000041.1:0-9259 GCA_050741115.1 Burkholderiales bacterium | reverse complement strand
TGCGCGCGGAGCGCGACTTCGACCTGATCGAGCCGGTGTTCTACTCGACTTCGCAGGCCGGGGGCAGGGGACCCGCGATCGGACGGGAGGTGCCGCCGGTCGGGGATGCGCGCGACCTGAAGAGCCTCGCGGCGATGGATATCCTGCTCACCTGCCAGGGCAGCGACTACACGTCGGAGGTTTACCCCGCGCTGCGGGCCGCGGGCTGGAACGGCTACTGGATCGACGCCGCCCGGACGCTGCGCATGCAGGACGACGCCGTCATCGTGCTCGACCCGGTGAATCTGCCGGTCATCCGGAGCGCGCTGGCCAGGGGGATCCGGAACTACATCGGCGGCAACTGCACCGTGAGCTGCATGCTGATGGGCATGCACGGCCTGTTCGCGCGCGACCTCGTCGAGTGGATGACGTGCGCGACCTACCAGGCTGCCTCGGGTGCCGGAGCCCAGCACATGCGCGAGCTGCTAGTCCAGTTCGGGCTGATCAACGAGGAGGTGAAGAAGCTGCTGGCCGACCCCGCCTCGGCGATACTGGAGATCGACCGCAAGGTGGCCGCCAAGCAGAACGACGGCACGCTGCCGATGGAGCATTTCGGCGGGGTGCCCCTCGCCGGCAACCTCATCCCGTGGATCGACCGGGACCTGGGCAATGGCATGTCGCTCGAGGAATGGAAGGGCGAAGCGGAGACGAACAAGATCCTCGGCCGGGGCGGGAGCTTCGGCACGCCGGCGACGCCGGTCGACAGCGTCTGCGTGCGCATCGGCGCGATGCGTTGCCACAGCCAGGCGCTGACGATCAAGCTCAAGCGCGACCTGCCGCTCGAGGAGATCACCGGCATCATCGCCACGGCCAACGAATGGGTGCGGGTCGTGCCGAACGACCGCGCCGGCTCGATGCGCGAGCTCACGCCGGCGGCGGTGACCGGCCGCATGCACATCGCGGTCGGACGGCTGCGCAAGCTTTCCATGGGCGGCGATTATCTCGCCGCATTCACGGTCGGCGACCAGCTCCTGTGGGGAGCCGCCGAGCCGCTGCGGCGCATGTTGCGCATAGTGCTCGAAGCTGAAATCGATCCGGCGCGCGCGCGAGGCGGCAGTGTCAGGGGTAGGGCCGCGGTGGGTGCTTGAT
The DNA here is from genome assembly GCA_050741115.1 of Burkholderiales bacterium. Classification (GTDB taxonomy): domain Bacteria; phylum Pseudomonadota; class Gammaproteobacteria; order Burkholderiales; family SG8-41; genus SG8-41. The sequence continues at coordinate 8,131 of JBOIEM010000041.1, read as the reverse complement.
TTCCGCGCGGCTCCGGCGATGGTGCACGGAAACCCGACGGATTTCAGCGCATCAAGTCGGACTCGGCGCGCACCTAGATGCAATCTGAGCTTGCAACGCTAACTGATTGATGTTAGCCTCTTTGTCCTAAAAATCCTGGGGGTGGAGGCGTGCGCAGGACTGACGTGAAAACCTGGCTGTTGGCGCTCTTTTTTACGCTGCTGCCATGCGTTGCAGGCGCGGCCGGCCTGGGACGAATCACGGTATTGACCGCAATCGGCCAGCCGCTCACCGCGGAGATCGAGCTGGTGGCGGTGACCTCGCAGGAATTGGTCTCGCTCAACGCGCGCCTTGCGCTCCCCGAAGCCTACCGCCAGGCGAATCTGCAGTACAACGTCGCGCTGACCGGCGCGCGCCTGACCGTCGAGAAGCGCCCCAACGGGCAGCCCTACCTGAAGATCGCGACGACCCGCGCGGTCACCGAACCGTTCATCGATCTGCTGGTCGAGCTGACGTGGGCGTCGGGTCGTCTGTCACGTGAGTACACGGCATTGCTCGATCCGCCGGGCATTCCACCGTTGCCGACGACCCCGACGATTTCCGCCGCGCCGGAAGCGCGTCCGGTGCCCGCGCCGGTTCCCGCGCCAAAGCCGCCGGCGGCGGTTGAGACGCCGGCTCCGGCCGCTCCGGTTGCCGCCGAGCCGGTTGTCGCCGCTCCCGTTGCCGCCGCTCCCGTTGCCGCCGAGCCGGTAGCCGCCGCTCCGGTTCCCGCCGAGCCGGTTGCTCCCGAGCCGGTAGCCGCCGCTCCGGTTCCCTCCGAGCCCGTGGTTCCGAGCCCGGTCGTCGCAACGCCTGTGGCCACGACTCCGCTTGCCGCCAAGAACGAGTATGGGCCGATCGAGCGCGGCGAGACACTCAGCGAGATCGCCCTGAGCGTGAAGTCGGGCGATGTGACGCTGGAGCAAATGCTGATCGCGCTCTACCGGACCAATCCCGACGCGTTCATCAGGGAGAATCTCAACCTCGTGCGGGCCGGCAAGATACTGCGCGTTCCGGACCGGTCGGAGGTCGCCGCCATTTCACGTGGCGACGCCGTCCAGGAATATCGCACTCATGTCGCGGATTGGAACGCGTATCGGCAGACGCTCGCCGAGAAATCGGGCACCGTTCCCGCGGAGAAACGCACCGCGGTGAGCGGCAAGATTACGCCGAAAGTGGACGACAAGGCGGGGCGCGGCGAGCCCAAGGACGTCGTGAGGCTCTCGAAAGGCGAGCCCGTCGGCGCCGCGGCGGCCAAGGGCAAGCCGGGTGGCACGGCCGATCGCATCCGGATGCTGGAGGAGGAAGCGGTCGCCCGCGAGCGAGCGCTGGCGGAGGCCAATTCGCGCATCACGCAGCTCGAAAAGACCATTCAGGACATGAAGAAGCTGGCGGAGCTGAAGAGCGCCGGCATGGCGGCGGCACAACAGCAGGCGCAGAAGCCCGCCGCACCGGCGGCTGCCAAGCCGGTCCCGCAGCCCGATCCCGCGAAAGCCGAACCGAAGCCTGCTCCGGCAAAGCCGGAAGCGGTTGCGGCGGCCAAGCCGGCGCCGGCTGCGCCGCCGACGCCGAAGCGGCAGCCCGCCACCCAGCCCAAACCGAAACCGGTTCCAATGCCTCCGCAGCGCGAGCCCGAGCTGATGGATGAAATCATGGCGGCGGCCAACAATCCGCTGTATCTGGGCGCGGGCGGCGCCCTCGTGCTCGGTGGTCTTGCGTTCTGGATGGTGCGCCGGCGCCGGGCGGGGGCCGGCCGGAGCGACAGTCCGCCCATTGCGCCTAGACTGGGAATGGCGGCTGCCGCAGCGGCGGGGGCAGCCGCCGTGACCAGAGACACCGCCGCCGAATCCGCCGCCCGGGAACCGCTCTCGTCCGTCGAGGACGTCGATCCGTTGCAGGAGGCGGAAGTCTATATGCAGTACGGGCGCGACGGCCAAGCCGAGGAGATTCTCAAAGAGGCGCTGGCGAGAAATCCCCGGCGCGAGGACGTGCAGTTGAAGCTCCTCGAAGTCTATGCCGGGCGCAAGGACAGGGACGCGTTCGGCCGGATCGCCGCGAATCTCAGCGCGCTGACCGGGGGTGCCGGCGCCAACTGGCTGAAGGCCGCGGCGATGGGCTTCGCGCTGGATCCCTCGAACCGGCTGTACGAGGCGGGCAGGGACGTATCGGCAACGGTGGTGCGGCCCGTCGGCACTGCGTCGGACATCGATCTCGATCTTGGCGGAGCGGTCGGTCCCCGCATCTCGACCGACGTCATGCTCGATGCAGGCGCCGTGGAAGCGGCGACGGTCGTCACGAACACGTCCATTCTTGGAACGGGCGCCAGCGCGGCCGGGGAAAAGCGGCTACCGGACTTGCGGATCCCGGATTTCACCCTGGAAGTGCCGCCGGCAGGCACGGTTTCGGAGGCCGATATCGCCCTCGAGTCGGGGGCGTCGGGGCGCGGGAGCAACGTCATCGATTTCCAGATCGAGCTGCCCAAGGCCGAAGATCCGGTCACGACGTCAGCTGCTCCGGTCCCGGCCTCTGGTGCGGACGCGGGACTCGATTTCCAGCTCGAGGGTTTCGATCTGAGCCTCGGGGCAGCACCCAAGACGGTGCCGGCGAGTGGAGAGAAGGACGGCCAGTGGCATGACGTCCAGACCAAGTTCGATCTGGCCAAGGCGTACCAGGAGATGGGCGACCGGGACGGCGCGAGGGAGATCCTGCGGGAGGTCATCAAGGAAGGTGACGCGGAGCAGAAGGCGCAGGCGACGAAGCTGCTGGAAAGCCTGGGATAGCGGAAGGGGCGACGGATCGGACCGCGGCAGTGCAAGCTGTCGCGGTTTTTCTTTTTCTTGGCGGGCAGCGGGCAGGTTGATCGCGTGAGAGTTGCGCTGGGCGTGGAATACGACGGACGCCGCTTCTGCGGCTGGCAGACCCAGCCGCAGGGCTGCGCGGTGCAGGACGCCCTGGAGCGGGCGCTGGCCGGAGTCGCGGGCGAGCCGGTCGCCACGGTCTGCGCCGGGCGCACCGACGCGGGCGTGCATGCCCTCGGCCAGGTCGTGCATTTCGACACCGCGGCCGAGCGCCCGGAAGCGGCCTGGGTGCGCGGCGTGAATGCGCTGCTGCCATCGGGCTGCGCCGTCAACTGGTCGCGCGGCGTCGCGCCGGAGTTTCACGCGCGCTACTCGGCGACATCCCGCTGCTATCGCTACCTGCTGCTCAACCATCCGGTGCGGCCGGCTCTGGACGAAGGGCGGACGGGCTGGTTCCATGCTCCGCTCGAGACGGAGCGCATGCAGCGCGCCGCCCGCCTGCTCATCGGCGAGCACGATTTCAGCGCCTTCCGCAGCGCCGAATGCCAGGCGCGCACGCCGGTGCGCAGGCTCACGCGCCTCGAGGTCGCGCGCCGGGGCGACTACGTGGTGTTCGACGTGTGCGCGAACGCGTTCCTGCATCACATGGTGCGCAACATCGTGGGGTGCCTGGTCTACGTCGGGAAGGGCAAGTATCCGCCGGAGTGGCTGGGCGACGTGCTCGCCGGCCGCGACCGCGCCCGTGCCGCGCCCACGATCGAAGCCGCGGGGCTGTACCTGGCGCGGGTCGAGTACGATGCGCGTTGGGGATTGCCGGATGTCCCGCGGCGCTCGCTCATGGAGATGGCGAACGGGGCCTGAGAATTGCGAAACGGACAACCGGAAGACCATCGCGCGTAGCGCGGTATAGTCCATTCGCGGGTCACCAGTCACGAGTCACGAGATTATGGCGACGGCGGTCAAGATCTGCGGTATCACGCGCGTCGAGGACGCGGTTGCGGCGGCGCGCGCCGGCGCGTCCTACATCGGGCTGGTCTTGTACGCACCGAGCCCCCGCTACCTCACGCGCGCGCAGGCCCGGGAGATCATCGGCGCACTGCCCCCGTCGGTGGCGCCGGTCGCCGTGTTCGTGAATCCGGGAGACGACGAGGTGCGCGCGGCGCTGGCCGAGGTTCCGGCCCGGTTGCTCCAGTTCAGCGGCTCCGAGGCGCCGCAATTCTGCCGCCGCTTCGGGCGCCCCTACATCAAGGCGGTGCACATGAGGCCGGGCGTGGATTTGCTACAATACGCGCGGGATTATCACGACGCTGGGGCGTTGCTGCTCGACGCCTACGTCGAGGGCCTGCACGGCGGCAGCGGTGTGCCCTTCGACTGGGACCTGATCCCGCGCGGTGTGCCGCTGCCCGTGATCCTTTCAGGGGGCCTCACCGTAGAAAACGTCACCGAAGCGGTGCGCCGCGCGCGGCCCGATGCGGTCGACGTGTCGAGCGGCGTCGAATCCGCGAAGGGCGTCAAGGACGCGGCGAAGATCGCCGCGTTCATCAAAGGGGTGCGCGATGCGGATGGTTGACCTCCCCGATGCGCGCGGCCATTTCGGCCGGTACGGCGGCGTGTTCGTCGCCGAGACGCTGATCCAGGCGCTCGACGAGCTCCGGAACGCCTACGCGCGCTACCGGGGCGACCCCGAGTTCCAGGTCGAGTTTGCCTACGAGCTGAAACATTACGTCGGCCGGCCGAGCCCCGTTTACCACGCGCGGCGCTGGTCGGAGCGCTTCGGCGGCGCCCAGGTCTACCTCAAGCGCGAGGACCTGAACCACACCGGCGCGCACAAGATCAACAACGTGATCGGCCAGGCGCTGCTCGCGCGCCGCATGGGCAAGCCGCGGGTGATCGCCGAGACCGGCGCCGGCATGCACGGCGTGGCGGCGGCCACGATCGCCGCCCGCTACGGCATGGAGTGCGTGGTGTACATGGGGACCGAGGACGTCAGGCGCCAGGTGCAGAACGTCTATCGCATGAAGCTCCTGGGCGCGACCGTGGTGCCCGTGGAAAGCGGCTCGAAGACGCTGAAGGATGCGCTGAACGAGGCGATGCGCGACTGGGTGTCGAACGTCGATCGCACCTTCTACATCATCGGCACGGTTGCCGGCCCTCATCCGTACCCGATGATGGTGAGGGACTTCCAGTGCGTCATCGGCCGCGAGGCGCGCGACCAGATGCAGGAGCTCGCGGGGCGGCTCCCCGACGCCGTGCTCGCCTGCGTGGGCGGGGGCTCGAACGCGATCGGCATCTTCCACCCGTTCATTTCCGACGAGAGCGTCCGGCTGATCGGCGTGGAGGCGGCGGGTCACGGTCTGGAGAGCGGCAAGCACGCGGCGACCCTGTGCGCGGGGCGGCCCGGGGTCCTGCACGGCAACCGCACCTACCTGCTGCAGGACGAGAACGGGCAGATCATCGAGACGCACTCGATCTCGGCCGGCCTCGATTACCCCGGAGTCGGTCCCGAGCACGCGTGGCTCAAGGAGAGCGGGCGCGCCGAATACGTGGCGATTACCGACGCGGAGGCCCTGCAGGCGTTTCACGACCTGTGCCGGCTGGAGGGCATCATCCCGGCGCTGGAATCCGCGCACGCGCTCGCGTATGCCGCGAAGATCGCCCCGCGCATGGGGAAGGACCAGATCCTGCTCGTCAACCTCTCCGGCCGCGGCGACAAGGACATGCATTCGGTAGCGGAAAAGTCGGGAATAAGGATCTAGCATGTCCCGCATCGCCGCCAGATTCGAGGCGCTGAAACGGCAGGGGAGAAAAGCCCTCATCCCCTTCATCACCGCGGGCGATCCCGATCCCGGGCTCGCCGTCCCCCTGATGCACGCGCTCGCCCAGGCGGGCGCCGACGTGATCGAGCTGGGCGTGCCGTTTTCCGACCCGATGGCCGACGGCCCGGTGATCCAGCGCTCGAGCGAGCGGGCGCTGAAGCACGGCGTTTCGTTGCGCGGGGTCCTGGGTTATCTCGCCGAGTTCCGCAAGACGGACCGCGACACGCCCGTGGTCGTGTTCGGCTACGCCAACCCGATCGAATCGCTGGGCGTGGAGCGCTTCGCCGACGCGGCGAGGGCCGCAGACGCCGACGGTGTGCTCGTGGTCGATTATCCGCCGGAGGAGGCGGGCGAGCTCGCGCGAGCGCTCGATGCGCGCGGCCTCGACACGATATTCCTGCTCTCGCCCACCACCACCGACGAGCGGCTCGAGAGAATCGCAAGGCTCGGCCGCGGCTATCTCTATTACGTCTCGCTGCGCGGCGTGACCGGCGCGGCCAACATCGATATCGCCGATGTCGCCGCGCGCGTGCGGCGGGTCCACGAGTTCACGCGCCTGCCGGTGGGCGTCGGCTTCGGCATCCGCGACGCGGAGAGAGCGCGCGCGATCGGCGCGGTCGCCGACGCCATCGTAATCGGCAGCGCGCTGATATACGAGTTGGAGAAGGCGCCCCGCGACAAGGTGGTTGAGCGGGCCGCCGCATTCCTCGCCCCGATCCGGGCGGCGCTCGACAGCCTCGCGGCGGTGAAGGCATGAGCTGGCTGCAGAAGCTGCTGCCGCCCAAGATCAAACGCGAGGCCGGCAGCCCGCGAAAGGTGGTCCCAGAGGGGCTGTGGAGCAAGTGCGATTCGTGCGAAGCGGTGCTCTACCGCGCCGACCTCGAGAAGAACCTCTACGTCTGCCCCAAGTGCTCGCATCACAACCGGATCTCGGCGCGCGAGCGGCTCGACAGCCTGCTCGACCTCGAGGGCCGCTACGAGGTCGGAGCGGAGGTCGTGCCGGTGGACAGCCTCAAGTTCAAGGACAGCCGGCGCTATGCCGAGCGCCTGGAGGAGGCGCGCAGCGACACCTCGGAGGAGGAGGCGCTGGTGGTGATGCAGGGATCGATCAAGACGATCCCGGTGGTGGCGGCGGCCTTCGAATTCGCCTTTCTCGGCGGCTCGATGGGGTCCGCCGTCGGCGAGCGCTTCGTGCGCGGCGTGCGCGCGTGCCTCGACCAGCGGCTGCCTTACGTCGTCATCACCGCGAGCGGCGGCGCGCGCATGCAGGAGGGGCTGTTCTCGCTCATGCAGATGGCGAAGACCTGCGCCGCGCTGACCGAGCTCGCGCGCGACCGGCTGCCGTTCATCACGGTGCTGACCGATCCCACCATGGGCGGAGTGTCCGCGAGCTTCGCCATGATCGGCGACGTCGTGATCGCGGAGCCGGGCGCACTGGTCGGTTTCGCGGGGCCGCGGGTGATCGAGCAGACGGTCCGCGAAACGCTGCCGGAGGGCTTCCAGCGCTCCGAATTCCTGCTCAAGCACGGCGCGATCGACATGATCGTCGACCGCCGCGAGATGCGGGACAAGCTGGCCGGCCTGCTCACGATGCTGCTCAAGCTGCCGCCGGCAGCATGAGGCCTTTCGTCGCGCGGGTACGGGCGCTGTGAGCGCGGCACCGACATCGCTTGCGGACTGGCTCACCTACATCGAGCGCCAGCATCCGCAGGCGATCGCGCTCGGGCTGGAGCGGGTCGCGCAGGTCCGCGATGCGCTCGGTCTCGTGCCCGCGTTTCCCATCCTCACCGTGGGCGGCACCAACGGCAAGGGCTCGGTGTGCGCGATGCTGGAGGCGATCCTGCACCGCGCCGGCTACCGCGTCGGCCGCTATACCTCGCCGCACCTGCTGCGCTACAACGAGCGCGTGCGCATCGCGCGCGCGGATGCGCGCGACGAGGAGCTGGCGCAGGGGTTCGCCGCGGTGGAGCGCGCGCGAGGCGATGTGCCGCTCACCTACTTCGAGTACGGCACGCTCGCCGGCGTCTGGCTGTTCATCGAGCGGCGCGTCGACGTCGCCGTGCTGGAAGTCGGGCTCGGCGGACGGCTCGACGCGGTGAACGCCTTCGAGGCCGACTGCGCGGTGGTCACCACGGTCGACATCGACCACGTGGATTTCCTCGGCGGCGAGCGCGAGGCGATCGGGCGCGAGAAGGCCGGCATCTTCCGCCCCGGACGGCCCGCGATATGCGCCGATCCCGCGCCGCCCTCGAGCCTGCTGCGGCATGCGGTCGAGATCGGGGCGCGGCTCGTGCGCATCGACGCTGACTTCGGCGCCACGCCGCAGGGCCGGCACTGGCAGTACTGGGGGCCGCGCGGCAAGCGCAGCGCGCTGCCGCACCCCGTGCTGCGCGGCACCTGCCAGCTCGCCAACGCGGCCGCGGCGATCGCCGCGCTCGAAGCGATGCGCGAGCGCCTGCCGGTCTCCGTCAACGACCTTCGCGCCGGGCTGCTGGAGGC
>JBOIEM010000040.1:0-12426 GCA_050741115.1 Burkholderiales bacterium | reverse complement strand
TGGTGACCGTGGGCGCCCCGAACGAGCGCTCCAGCACCACGTTGCGGCCCTTCGGGCCCAGTGTGACCTTCACCGCGTCGGCCAGAATATTGACCCCGGCCATGATCTTGTTGCGGGCGAAGTCGTGAAATTTGACGTCTTTCGCTGACATGTCTGATTGCTCCTGTAATTGCGGAATTGGCTGATTACTTGCCTTCGATCACGCCCATGATGTCTTCTTCGCGCATCACGAGGAGTTCGTCGCCCTTCACCTTCACGGTCTGCCCGGAGTACTTCCCGAACAGGATCTTGTCACCGACCTTCACGTCGAGGGGGCGCACCTTGCCGTCTTCGAGGATCTTGCCCTTGCCCACCGCCATCACTTCGCCCTGGTCGGGCTTCTCGGCGGCGGTGTCGGGAATGACGATCCCGGATGCGGTCTTGCGCTCCTCTTCCAACCGCTTGACGATCACGCGGTCGTGCAGCGGACGAATCTTCATCTTTGAATCTCCTGTTTAGGACTGAACTGAACGACGGGGAGCAGCTGGACTAGCACTCGCCTCGATCGAGTGCTAATAATACCCGTAAGTTGCCGTCAAGACAATAGCTTAGCGATGGCACACGGGGTGCAATTGGGCGCAGCGGACGGCAACTTACCAACGCGCCTCGACCCCGCTGCCGCGGTGGAAACGCTGCAAGAACAGCAGGTTAATTTATCGGACCGGGGTGCGGGCCGCCACTCCAAACCGGTACACGGTCTTGCGGCTGCCATTGCACCGGGGAGGGATCGGCCGATGCGGGCAGGGCGGCGGGCGGCGGCCGTCGTGGTCGAGCGTCGCGTCGTCAGCCACTTCGGCCCAGATGCCGCCGGAAACCGGACGGAACAGCCACATGAGATAGCCGCGCGCCGCGGCGAGCTGCATCAGCTCGCTGGCGTCCGGCGCCTCGGCCACCACCATCTGACAGCCGTCCACGCCGAACGGGAACGAGCCGAACGCTTGGAGGCACTCGAGCGCTTCACTCGCCTGCGCCCCGGGGCGCAGGCAACCGCGCCTCTCGGCGCGCGCGATGTCCCAGGCGCCGAGCTCCCAGGCCGCTTCCATCGCCGCGCGGTCCACCGCCAGCAGATCCGGCCAGCGGTCGTTCAATTGCAGCGCGGAGCTCGGTACCGGTATATAGGACACCGCCTCGGCGCGCTCCGGCTCCCCAATCCGCTCCGTGATGAAGCCGTGCCAATGCAGGGTGAGTATCACCGGCGTGTCGGGGCAGGGCACCGCCGCAATCGTGATGGCGACCAGCGGCAGGCCGGTTGCGGAGATCTGATCCTCGATGCGCTCGACAAGATGCATGCCGGTTCCGCTCCTCATGCGGGTGTTACACTCGCCTGGCCCGCACGGGTTGCGCGGGACGGAATCCGCGGGTCGAATTTCACGGTCCCGCCGCCGCATGGCCGGCGGTCGCTCAGGGGTGCGGTACCAGCAAGAACGATGCCACTTCCCGCATCCCAACGGTGCGGGAGGACGTACGGTTGACCTGCCGGGGGGCGGTGCGGTGGAGCCGGCTCATCCCAGGCCGGATACGCGTGACCGATTGCACGGAATGCGAGACTGAAGAAGGCTGACTCCCGTTCTCAACTCAGCGTCCGATTTCTAAAGCCTCCCTTTTCAAAATGCAAACTAGCACTCGCAGCAGTCTGCTGCTAAAACGCAGCCTCGCCGCGGTCTGGCATCCCTGCACGCAGATGAAGAGCCACGAGCGGCTGCCGCTCGTGCCGGTGGCGCGCGGAGCGGGCTGCTGGCTCTACGATGCCGACGGCCGGCGCTATCTCGATGCCATCAGCTCCTGGTGGGTGAACCTGCTCGGCCATTGTCACCCGCGCATCAACGCGGCGCTCGCCGACCAGTTGGGCAGGCTCGAGCACGTGATGCTCGCCGGCTTCAGCCATGAGCCGGTGGTGGAGCTCTCCGAGCGCCTCGCGCGCGCCACCGGTGGCGCGCTCGGCCACTGCTTCTACGCGAGCGACGGCGCCTCGGCCGTCGAAATCGCCCTCAAGATGAGCTTCCATTACTGGCGCAACCGCGGCAGCCCGGAGAAGACCCGCTTCGTCAGCCTCGCCGGCAGCTATCACGGGGAAACGCTGGGCGCGCTGGCGGTGACCGACGTGCACCTGTTCAAAGCCGTCTACACGCCGCTTCTCATGGCGAGCAGCCAGGTCGCAAGCCCGGACTGGCGGCTCGCGGAGAAAGGGGAGTCTGCTCGCGACTATGCCGTGCGCTGTGCCGCGGCATTGGAGCGCCACCTCGAGCGCCACCACGCGGAAACCGCGGCGCTCATCCTGGAGCCACTGGTGCAGGGCGCGGGCGGTATGGCGATGTACGACGCGGAGTACCTGCGGCGGGCGCGCGCGATCTGCGACCGTTACGGCGTGCACCTCATCGCCGACGAGATCATGACTGGATTCGGCCGCACCGGCAGCTTCTTCGCGTACGATCAGGCGGGCATCACGCCGGACTTCCTGTGCCTGTCCAAGGGCCTCACCGGCGGCTACCTGCCGCTCTCGGTCGTGCTCACGCGCGATGGCGTCTATCAGGCGTTCTACGACGACGATGTCACGCGGGGATTTCTCCACTCCCATTCCTACACCGGCAATCCGCTCGCCTGCCGCGCGGCGCTGGCGACGCTCGATCTCCTCGAGGAGGGAGCCGTGATCGAGTCAAACCGCGCGCGGAGCGCGCGCATCACCGCCGCCGCACGGCCGATCGCGCGGCATCCGCGCGTGAGGAATTTCCGCAACACCGGGATGATCTGGGCGTTCGAGGTCGGGACGCCGGACCCCTCGTCCTTCGCGCGCCGGTTTTTCGCCGCCGCGCTCGAGCGGGAGCTCCTGCTTCGCCCCCTCGGCAACACCGTCTATTTCATGCCGCCCTACGTGATTGCGGAGGAGGAGATCGAGCTGCTCGCCGCGCGCACCGCGGCGCTCGTCGACGCACTGATTTCGGACTAGCGCATAATGTAACGATGGCGAACGCAGCCGGTACCGATGGTGCGCACGGGGTAGCCCGGGTGCTGCGCCGCGTGCTCACGGCCGCCGTCGCGGCGTTGCTCGCGACCGGGCTGCCGCGCGCCCACGCCCAGGCGGATTCTCTTCCCGTGACGGTGGCACAGGCGCTCGCGCAAGCCGACATCCCGGAGCACGCGGCAGCGTTCTACGTCCACGAGATCGGCGCGGAGCGTCCGCTCCTCGCCGCGGGCGCCGCGCGCCCGATGAATCCGGCTTCCTCGATCAAGCTCGTTACCACCTACGCCGCGCTCGAGCTGCTCGGTCCCGCCTTCCACTGGGTGACCGAGGCCTACGCGGCCGGCCCGTTGGGCGATGGTGTCCTCGCGGGCGATCTCGTGCTGAAGGGCCGGGGCGATCCCAAGCTCACGCTGGAGAATTTCTGGCTGCTGCTGCGCAGCCTGCGCAGCCGGGGCCTGCGCGAGATCCGCGGCGATCTCGTGCTCGACCGCACCTATTTCGCCGCCGCCGACCACGATCCCGCGCGTTTCGACGAGCAGCCGACGCGCCCCTACAACACCGGGCCGGACGCGCTGCTCGTCAACTTCAAGGCGGTGCGGCTCACCTTCGTGCCGGACAGCGAAGCGCGCCTGGTGCGGATCCTGGCCGAGCCCGCGCTGCCGCAGGTGCAGATCGTGAACCGGCTGACGCTGGTCAACGGCCCGTGCGGGGACTGGGTCAACCGGTTGAAGGTGGACGCGCAGGGCGGCTCCGCCGCAACGCGCATCAGCTTCAGCGGCCGCTACGCCGCGAGCTGCGGCGAGAACGCGCGCAGCTACAGCGTGCTGCCGCACGCCCATTACGTGCTCGGCCTGTTCCGCGAGCTGTGGCGCGAGCTGGGCGGAACGTTCACCGGGACGGTGCGCGACGGCGCGGTGGGGGCGGATGCGCGCCTGATCGCCTCTGTGGAATCGCCCGCGCTGGCGCAGGTCGTGCGCGACATGAACAAGTTCTCGAACAACGTCATGGCGCGGCAGCTCTACCTGACGCTTGGCGCGGAGGGGGCAGGCGAGCCGGCGACGGCCGAGAAGGCCGACCGCGTGATCCGCGAATGGCTCGCCGGAAAAGGGCTGAATTTTCCCGAGATGGTACTGGAGAACGGATCGGGACTGTCACGTGTCGAGCGCATCAGCGCGCGGCACCTCGGGCAACTGCTGCTCTCGTCGTTCCGCAGCCCGGTGATGCCGGAGTTCATCGCCTCGCTGCCGCTCGCGGCGATGGACGGAACGATGAAGAAGCGCCTCGCGGACGCCGAGCTTGCCGGGCAGGCGCACATCAAGACCGGCTCGCTCACCGGCGTGCGCTCGATCGCGGGTTACATGCTCGACGCGCAGGGGCGGCGGCTGGTGGTGGTTTCCATGGTCAACCATCCCAATGCCGTCCACGCGCAAGCGGCGCAGGACGAGTTTCTGAACTGGCTCTACCACCGCGGCTCAGACAGGAGGTGCTGCGCCGCGCCCCGTTAGCTCCCGACGGCCGCCGCGAAAAAAATTGCTTTGAGCGCGGAATAGCCCCAGAATCTGTCCGCCAATGCACCTTCCAAGGGAGGATAAATCCATGAGATTGCGATGCAAGCCATTCTTGATCGCCGCATTGATCGCGCTTGGCGTTGCCTCAACGCCCGCGCTGTCGCAGTCGCAGGACGCCGGCTGGATCTTCGGCGCCGCCGGCGGTAGTTCGAAGTTCAAGGATGGCTGCCCGGGGGTACTCGCACCCGGTTCCACCTGCGACGACAAGGACGTCGCCTGGAAGGTCTTCGCCGGATACCAGTTCAACAATTACTTCGGTTTCGAATTCGGCTACGCCGACTTGGGCGAGGTCACTCAGTCGACGGCGGGGACGACGGCCACGTTCGAGGCCACGGGCATCGAGATGGTCCTCGTGGCAACGATACCGATCGATCAGCAGTTTTCGCTGTTCGCGAAGTGGGGCCTGTTCAGCTGGGAACTTGACCGAACCATCGTTGGCGCGGGGGCTGGAACGACGGAGTCATCGGGTAAGGAGATTACCTACGGCTTCGGTGTGAAATACAACTTCACCCGGAACATTGCCCTGCGGCTGGAATGGCAGCGATATATGGACGTTGGCGACGTGAGCACCACCGGCATCTCGCATGTCGACGTCGGCCTTTTCGGCATCGCCTTCAAGTTCTGAGAGCGGCTTCGCGCCGCGGCGACGAAGCCGGGTTGATCCCGGCTTTTTCATGGGGGGACAGCGATGATTCGGCGAATCAGGCCGTTGCTGGCCGCAATTGCGCTCATGCCTGCGGCTATCCCCGCGGCCGCGCTGGCGCAGGATGCCCGCTGGTTTGCAGGGGTCGGGATTGGTTACCTGAAGACCGATGACGCGTGCCCGGCAACGGCTGCGCCCGGCGGTACGTGCGAAGACAAAGACACCACCTGGAAGATTTTCGGCGGCTATCAGTTCAGCTCGTACTTCGGGTATGAAGTCGGCCTGGCCGATCTGGGCGAGAGACCCGCGTCGTTCAGCGGACTCGGAGCGGCGAGCGCCAGGTTCAGGATCTTCGAATTGCTGCTCGTCGGAACGCTGCCCGTCAGCCGGGAGTTCGCCGTTTACGCCAAGGCCGGGGCTTTCGGATGGGATGCCGACTACACGTTTGCGCCGGGCGTCGCCGCATCGGCGGACGCCAATGGAACAGACTTCACGTTCGGCATAGGTGTCACGTACCGTCTCACGCGAAACGCTGCCCTGCGGCTGGAGTGGCAGCGCTACCGGGACATCGGCGACCCGGCCACGACGGGAACGTTCGACGCCGACGTCTTCGGAGTGGGCGCTCTCATCCGCTTCTGACGCGGCGACCTAGCGGGGACCTTCCGAACCGCCAACTGTGCGTTTGTTCGCGACGTTGCTGGAAACTGCGTCACGAATCCGCGATCCGTTCGTGACGAGATTCCGCTAGTTTCCGGCATGCTTTATGCATCGTGATCGTGCATGGAGGATGCCCCATGCTGGTTCAAGGTGCCATGATCGTGTGGGCGATGGCAGCGGCAGTGCTGCCGGCCGGCGCGGTATACGCCGCAGTAGCAGCACCCGGGGCGGATTCTCCTGCAGTCGAGATAACCGAACCGAGCGCGGTTCCGGAACCGCTGCCGGCACCGGCCCCCGCGGATCGGCCAGAGAGCGCGCCGCTCGCGGTCAAGTCACTGGACCTGAACTACAGGCCGAACGCGCCGGCTCCCGAGCCACGCACCGATGATCTCCGCTTTGATTTCGCCGAGCGCCTGGCTCCGTCAACGGGACTCAAGCTCGCGTCTTCTTCCGGCGCGTCCCAGACCGGTTGGGCCTTTTCGGGGCAGGCCGGGCCCTTGCGCTGGCTGACCCCGCTCGACAGCGAAGGACAGACCAGGCTACGCCTCGGAGGTCGGCTGCCGGATCAGCCGCGGACCCCGGGGCTGGGCCGATTCAACCTGAGCATCCACTACAGCTTCGAGTGACGGCCGCGCGGCACCCCCCGCGTTTTCGCTCTCTACAGCCCCAGCTCGCGCCACAGCGCATCCACGCGCCGTTTCACTTCCTCGCTCATCGTGATCGTGTCGCCCCAGCGGCGGTCGGACTCTCCCGGCAGCTTGCGGGTGGCGTCTATCCCCATCTTGGAGCCGAGCCCCGGCACCGGGCTCGCGAAATCGAGATAGTCGATCGGCGTGTGCTCAGTGATCACGGTATCGCGCTCGGGGTCGACTCGCGTCGCGAGAGCCCACACCACTTCCTTCCAGTCGCGGACGTTGACGTCGTCGTCGGTGACGATGATGAACTTGGTGTAGAGGAACTGTCGCAGATAGCTCCAGATGCCGAACATCACGCGCCGGGCCTGGCCGGGGTACTGCTTCTTCATGCTGACGCACGCGATGCGGTAGGAGCAGCCCTCGGGCGGCAGGTAGAAGTCCGCGATCTCGGGGAACTGGCGCACGAGCAGCGGCACGAACACCTCATTCAGCGCGAGCCCCAGCATCGCCGGCTCGTCGGGCGGCTTCCCGGTGTAGGTCGAGTGGTAGACCGGATCGCGCCGGCTCGTGAGCCGATCGATCGTGAACACCGGGAAACGCTCCTGCTCGTTGTAATAGCCGGTGTGGTCGCCGAACGGTCCCTCGAGCGCGGTCTCGCCGGGGTGGATCCACCCCTCGAGCACGATCTCGGCGGCGGCCGGCACCTGCAGATCGTGACCGAGACATTTCACGATCTCGGTCCTCGATCCCCGCAGCAGGCCCGCAAACTGGTACTCGGAGAGCGTGTCCGGTACCGGCGTCACCGCCCCGAGCAGGGTAGCGGGATCGGCCCCCAGCGCCACCGCCACCGGGAACGGCTCGCGCGGGTGCGCGAGACAATGATCGCGGTAGTCGAGCGCGCCGCCGCGATGCGGAAGCCAGCGCATGATGACCTTGTTGCGGGCGAGCACCTGCTGGCGGTAGATGCCGAGGTTCTGGCGGCGCCGGTTGGGACCGCGCGTCACCGCCAGGCCCCAGGTGATGAGCGGCGCAGCGTCCCCCGGCCAGCAGGTCTGCACCGGCAGCTGCCCGAGGTCCACGTCCGGGCCTTCGAGCACGATTTCCTGGCAGGAGGCACGCGCCACCGCCCGCGGCTCCATCGAGAACACGCTCTTTAGCAGCGGCAGCTTCTCCCACGCATCCTTCCATCCGCGGGGCGGCTCCGGCTCCCGGAGCGTGGCGAGCAGCCCGCCGAGCTCGCGCAGCGCCGCGGCCGGGTCCGCGGCCTCCACTCCCATGCCGAGCGCGACGCGCCGCACCGTGCCGAACAGGTTGCCGAGCACGGGCATCGTATGTCCCTTCGGCTTCTCGAACAGCAGCGCCGGACCACCCGCTTTCAGCACCCGGTCGCAGATCTCGGTCATCTCGAGGCGCGGATCGACCGTCGCGAGGACGCGCTTCAGTTCGCCTCGCGCCTCGAGCCCGGCCAGGAAATCGCGCAGGTCACGGTATTTCATGCACAGGGCGCCGCGGCTCTAGCGAAGCACACCGGACCTGAAGTGGAGATCCAGCGCGAGGCCCGCGAACACCGCGAGCCCCACCCAGTTGTTGTTGCGGAAGGCGCGGAAGCAGCGGCTGCGGTCGCGGGAGCGGATCAGCCGGTACTGATAGAGGGCGAGAGCCGCCGCGACGGCGAGACCCGTGAAAAAGAACCAATCGAGCCGTTGCCAGCGGCCGATCGCCGTCAGGATGGCGAGAAACAGGGCGTGCGCGATCATGACCGCGGCCACGTCGAAATGCCCGAACAGGATCGCGGAAGATTTCAGCCCGAGCTTGAGGTCGTCGTCGCGGTCCACCATTGCGTACTCGGTGTCGTAGGCGACGATCCAGAAGAAGGTCGCGCCCATCAGCGCCCATCCCACATGCGGTATATAGCCGAGCTGCGACGCGTACGCCATCGGAATCGAGAAGCTGAAGGCCACCCCGAGCCCGGCCTGCGGCATCACGAAGAAGCGCTTGAGGAAGGGGTAGATCACCGTGATCGCGAGTGCGGCGAACGAGAGCTTCACGGTCAGCCAGTTGAGCTGCAGCACCAGGAGGAAGGCGGCGAGCAGCAGCACGACCGCCAGCAGGAGCGCCTCGCGCAGCGACACGACGCCGGTCGCGAGCGGGCGGTTGCGGGTGCGCTCCACGTGCGGATCGAACCTGCGGTCCGCGCAGTCGTTGATCACGCAGCCGGCCGAGCGCGTGAGGATCGCGCCCAGCATGAAGATGGCGAGGACTTCCGGCTCGGGAACGGCGCGCCGGGCGAGCCACAGGCTCCACAGCGCCGGCCACACCAGGAGAGCCGCGCCAATCGGCTGGTCGAGCCGCATCAGCCGCTCGTAGGCGTCGAGCCGCTCGGTGAACGTCAGGGGCCGGACCAATTCGGCGGGCGGAAGGGCCATGGAATCAGTATAGCAACCGGCGCTAGGCTTTCAGGTAATCGTGGCGCGCGCCGAGCCAGCGCGCAACGTGTGCGCGCGCGGCATCCGGCTGCTCGCGCAGGAGCGCTCCGGCGGCAGCGCGCGCCTGCTCGAGCAGGTCGAGGTCGGTGGTAAGGTCGGCGAAACGCAGCAAGGGCGCGCCGCTCTGGCGGGCGCCGAGCAGCTCTCCCGGCCCGCGCAGCGTGAGGTCGTAGCGCGCGACCTCGAAGCCGTCGCGATGCTCGAAGATGATCTTCAGCCGCTCGCGGGCGGCGGGCGTCAGCGGCTCGGCAAAGAGCAGGACGCACTCGGCCTTTGCAGCGCCGCGGCCGATCCGCCCGCGCAGCTGGTGCAGCTGGGCAAGCCCCATGCGCTCTGCGTGCTCGATCACCATCAGCGTCGCGTTGGGAATGTCCACGCCCACCTCGATCACCGTGGTCGCGACCAGCAGCTGGATGTCGCCGCGCCGGAATGCTTCCATGATCTGCGACTTCTTTTCGCCCTTCAGGCGCCCGTGGACGAGACCGAGCTTCAGCTCGGGAAAGGTCGCGGTGAGCACCGCGTGCGTTTCGAGCGCGGCCTTGAGTTGGAGCTGCTCGGACTCCTCCACGAGCGGACATACCCAGTAGGCCTGGCTGCCCGACATGCACGCATCGCGCACGCGCCGGATCACCTCCGCGCGCCGCGCCTCGGAAAAGAGGCGCGTCGCCACCGGCGCACGCCCCGGCGGCAGCTCGTCGATGGTCGAGACGTCGAGATCGGCGTAGAAGCTCATCTCGAGTGTGCGCGGGATGGGCGTCGCGCTCATCATCAGCTGGTGCGGCTGCGCGCCCCGGTTGGGGCGGGTGCCCTTCATGCGCAGCGCGAGGCGCTGGTGCACGCCGAAGCGGTGCTGCTCGTCCACGATGGCGAACGCGAGATTCGAGAACTCGACCTCCTCCTCGATCAGCGCGTGGGTGCCGACAGCGATCCCCGCCTCACCCTTCGCTACCGCCGCCAGCGCCGCGCGCTTCTCGCCGCGCGCGAGCCCGCCCGAAAGCCACGCCACCTTCACCGCGAGCGGCGCGAGCCATCCCGCGAGCTTGCGATAGTGCTGCTCGGACAGGATCTCCGTGGGCGCCATGACCGCAACCTGGTAGCCGTTCTCGACGCATTGCAATGCCGCAAGCGCGGCCACGATCGTCTTGCCGCTCCCGACGTCGCCCTGGAGCAGCCGCTGCATCGGGTAGGGCTGCGCGAGGTCGTGCCGGATCTCGGCCAGCGCCCGGTTTTGCGCCGCGGTGAGCTTGAAAGGCAGCCGCGCCAGAAGCGCCTGTGCGAGCCTGCCGCGCGGCCTGAGTGCGGGCGCACCGGCGCTCTTGCGCCGTTGGTAGTGCAAGCGCATCGAGAGCTGCTGCGCCAGCAGCTCGTCGAATTTCATCCTGCGCCAGGCGGGATGGCGGCGCCGCTGGAGCGCGTCCTGCGGGACCTGCGGCGAGGGATTGTGCAGCAGCATGACTGCCTCACGGAACGCTGGGAGCCCCAGCTCCGCCACCAGCGCCGGCGGCAGGGAGTCCTCCAGATCGCAATCGGCGAGCGCGCGCGCGATCAGGCGCCGCAGGTCCTCCTGCCGCAGGTTCGCGGTCGTCGGATACACCGGCGTCAGCGCCTGCGCGACGGGCGCCTCGCCGTGCAGCACGCGGTAACGCGGGTGCGTCATCTCGGGCCCGAGGAATCCGTGCCGGATCTCGCCGAAAGCGCGCACGCGCGCGCCCGCGGCGAGGCTCTTCAGCTGGCTCGGGTAGAAGTTGAAGAAGCGCAGGGTCAGCACCCCGCTGCCGTCCTCGATGTGGCAGATGAGCTGGCGCCGCGGGCGGTACTTCACATCCGCCTGCACCACGGTGCCTTCGACCACGACCGGCTCGCCCGCCGGTGCTTCGCTCAACGCATAGAGCCGCGTCTCGTCGTCGTAGCGCAGCGGCAGGTGGAGGACCAGGTCGAACTTCGATGCGATACCGAGCTTCGCGAGTCGCGTCAGGGTGGACTGGCTCAACCCTGACAGCGATGGATCATGGATAACGGGTGGCGGGCCGGACCGTGCGCGGGGCATACCGTCGGCATTCACGCATTACTCGTCACGTCACTCGAGGTGCATGATGGCGTCGATCTCCACCAGCGCGCCGCGCGGCAGGCTCGCGATGCCGACCGCGGCACGCGCGGGGTAGGGTGGCGAAAAATAGGCGGCCATGGTTTCGTTCACCAGCGCGAAGTGGCCGAGATCGGTGAGATAGACGGTCAGCTTCACGACGTCCTTCAGGTCCCCGCCCGCCGCCCGCGCCACCGCCTGCAGGTTCTGGAACACGCGGTGAACCTGCGGGCCGATGCCGGCGACCACCTCCATCGTCGCGGGATCGAGCCCGATCTGCCCGGCGAGGTAGACCGTCGCGCCGCAGCGCACCGCCTGCGAATAGGTGCCGATCGCCTTCGGCGCGGCGTCGGTGTGGATGACTTGCCTGGCCATGGGTCGCCCTTCCTCGGAGGTCGCGGGAGACGGCCTAATGATGAAGCGGCGCCCGCCGGAATTCAATCTACCGGGCAGCTTCAGCACGGTCTTGGCCAGAATGTTCTTCTGGATCTCGCTCGAGCCGCCGTAGAGCGTGGCAGGACGCGCGTGCCAGGTCTCCAGGGTCCAGACTTTGAGCATGGACACGTCCTGCCCGAGCGGCTCGCCGCGCTTCGCCTGCTCGACGCAGCGGCCGCTTCAGAGGAGGTGCCGGCCGAGCCACCATGCGACCGCGGCGATGAACGCAGAGCACGGGATGGTCAGCACCCACGCCATCACCAGGTTCCCGGCGATGCCCCAGCGCACGGCGGAAATCGACTGCGCCGAGCCCACACCCACAATCGCTCCGGTGATGGTATGCGTCGTCGAAACCGGTATGCCCAGCCCGGTGGCGAGAAACAGCGATATCGCCCCGCCGGTCTCGGCGCAGAATCCGCCGACCGGCTTGAGCTTTGTAATGCGCTGTCCCATGGTTTTGACGATGCGCCAGCCCCCGAATGCCGTGCCGAGCGCGATTGTTAGGTAGCACGCCACGACCACCCACGCCGGGACGGGGTCCGCGGTTTCCGTGATGCCCGCCGCGATCAGCAGCATCCAGATGATGCCGATGGTCTTCTGCGCGTCGTTACCGCCGTGGCCCAGGCTGTAGAGCGAGGCGGACACAAGTTGCAGCCTTCGAAACCATTTGTCCACCCGAGCCGGAGTGGATCGCAGGAACAGCCACGATACCGCGATCATCAGCCCGGCGCCGAGGATCAGACCGAGCAACGGGGCGACGAAAATGAAAGCGATGGTCTTGGCGAGCCCGCTGCCGACCAGCGCCCAGATGCCGCTATTTGCCACCGCCGCGCCCACCAGCCCGCCGATCAGCGCGTGCGAGGAGCTCGAGGGAATGCCGTACCACCACGTGATCAGGTTCCAGGCAATTGCGCCGACTAG
>JBOIEM010000039.1:0-7166 GCA_050741115.1 Burkholderiales bacterium | reverse complement strand
AGAGGATCTCGGTTTCCTCGGCCCACTCCTTCAGCTGGTTCGGGTCCACCGGCGCAACCGGCAACGGTGCGGCGGCGCGCGGCGCGACGAAGAACGAAAGCGGATCCGCCATCGTGAACTCGCCCGTCTGCGCATGGCTCACCGAGATCGAGCCCTCGATCAGGCAGACGAGGTCGCGGCGCTCGTCCGACTTGCCCCAGAGGTCGGTGCCGCGGATGCCCGCAGTGACGGTGCTCACCCGGACCCTCACGTCCCGCCCCGACGCCGGCCGGCCGAAGATGCCGGTCGTGAAGCGGAACGCCCCGCGCACGACATCGAGCGATGCCGAGACGAGACGCGCCACGCCCGCTTCGCTCTTGTCGGCGAGACCGCTCACCACGAGCGAAGCGTTCTCCCCGAGCTTGACCGCGCTGCCCTCCGCGAGCCGCAGCAGCGCGCGCGAGCCGGAACCGGTGACGATCCGGTCGCGGTCGTTCAGCTGCATGCCGACCGCGAGCGGCAGGCGCGCGCCGCCGCGCTCGACCCACGCCGGGCTCACCACGCCTTCCACCGTCAGGGTCTGCGCGGCAGCGGGTGCTCCGAGCAGCGCCAGCACGCTCAATACGACGACTCCGAACCTCATGACGACTCCCCTTACGAACGCGATACCGCCTGATACGGGCCTGGCATCGCGGCGGATGCCGCTATAATCGTGACTTCGGAGCCTATCTCAATAATAGGCACGTGTGCGACGGAGGCGATGTGGGATGCAGTTTTAGGAGGATAGCCCGCAGCAATATGTCGATATTGCAAGGGCTACCGACAACAAGATGCGCCCAGATCGCCCCGTCCCTGCGGGTTGTGGCCAGGACGGGCGTCTGCGTTGTTGCCCGGCTTGACCCTATCGACATATGGCCTGCGCCGTGCGCCTTGCATCCATCCCGTCCTGGCCGCAACGCATCGCGCGCCTATTATTGAGATAGGCTCTCAAGCGGACGCGCGTGCCGCCGCGCTATTGCGTGATCGGGAGGGTGGGTGAAACAATTCGCCATTTCCAGGAGACCCTCGCATGACAAGCCTGCGGCCGCGTCCATCGGGACTTGCGCTCATTGTGCTCATCGCGGCAGGGGGCGCGTGTGCAGGCGTGGCGCGAGCGCAGCCCGTAACGGTCAAGGATGCCTGGGTGCGCGCCCCCGCGCCGGGGCAGAAGGTCGCGGGGGCGTACATGGAACTGGTGAGCCGCACGCCCACGGCACTCACCTCCGTTACGAGTCCCGTCGCCGCGCGCGTCGAGCTCCACAGCACCTCGATGGAAGGGGGCGTGATGAAAATGCGCCCGGTTGCAAGAGTCGAGCTGCCCGCAGGCAAGGCGGTGAGGCTCGCGCCCGGCGGCCTGCACATCATGCTCGTGGACTTGCGACAGCAGTTGCAACCGGGGGACAGGGTAGAGCTCGTCCTGACGGTGCAAAGCGCCGACCCTGCGAGCCGCAGCGTCTTCACGGTCCAGGCGGAGGTGCGGAACCCCGGCGTCGAAGCGTCCCACCGCCACTGACCGACGGGGCGGCGAAAACAGGCGAAAAATCAGGCGGCTAATCTCCCGGTGCGGGACGACTTGAAATGGCTCGACCGGCTCCCATATCTCGGATGTCGGCGCATTGAGCGCCCAATTGAACATGGAGACCCGATATGGCGAACATCACCCGTTATACCCCGTTTGACGACGCGTTTGACGACCTGTTCCGCGGTTTCTTCGTGCGCCCGGTCAGCTATGAAGCGCCGGCCGGCGCGGCGCAGTTCCGCGTGGACGTGTCCGAGGACGAAAAGGCGTACACGCTGCGCGCCGAGATTCCCGGCGTGAAGAAGGAAGATATCAACGTCACCATCGACGGCGACACCGTGGCGATCAGCGCCGAAGTGAAGAACGAGAAGGAAGTCAAGAACGGCGAGCGCGTGCTGCGGTCGGAGCGCTGCCACGGCAAGGTGTACCGTGCGTTCACGCTCGGCCAGGCGGTCGAGGAAGCCGGCACCAGCGCCAAGTATGCGAACGGCGTGCTGGAACTGACGCTGCCCAAGAAGGCGGCGACGCAGGCGAAGCGCATCACCATCCAATAAATCCGGACAACTGACAGTGTCGGTTTATTTCCGCGCGTTCGAGCGGACGGAGCACGCTCCGCCGCTCATCGCGCGGCATCGGTGACGAAGCGGCGGGGCGCAAGCCCTGCCGTTTTTTTTGATCATCCCGTAGAATAGCTGGCGACCGAAAGACAAACCGATCGCCATGGCACTCACCGGCACCACCG
This sequence comes from Burkholderiales bacterium, assembly GCA_050741115.1. Lineage (GTDB taxonomy): Bacteria > Pseudomonadota > Gammaproteobacteria > Burkholderiales > SG8-41 > SG8-41. Next base: position 4,887 of record JBOIEM010000039.1, on the reverse strand, counting down.
CCGCCGACAGAGCGAAGATCCTCGCCGAAGCGCTGCCCTACATCCAGCGCTTTCACGGCAAGACCATCGTAATCAAGTACGGTGGCAACGCGATGACCGACGAGAAGCTGAAGAAGAGCTTCGGGCGCGACGTCGTGCTGCTCAAGCTTGTCGGCATGAACCCGGTGGTGGTGCACGGTGGCGGCCCGCAGATCGATATTCTGCTGACGCAGCTCGGCCGGAAGGGCGAGTTCGTCCAGGGCATGCGGGTGACGGACGCCCAGACCATGGACGTCGTCGAGATGGTGCTCGGCGGCCAGGTGAACAAGGATATCGTCAACCTCATCAACCAGCACGGCGGGCGCGCCGTCGGGCTCACCGGAAAGGACGGGGGGCTGATCCGCGCGAAGAAGATGCTGGTGCGCGGCGAGGGCGATTCGGACGAGCTGATCGATATTGGTCAGGTGGGCGAGGTCGAGAGCATCGACCCGGAGATCGTGCACCGGCTGCACACCCACGACTTCATCCCGGTGATCGCGCCGCTCGGCGTGGGCAAGAAAGGCGAGACCTACAACATCAACGCCGACCTCGTCGCCGGCAAGGTGGCCGAGATCCTGAAGGCGGAGAAGCTGATCGTGCTCACCAACACGCCGGGCGTGCTCGACCAGAACGGCAACCTCCTCACCGGTCTCTCCGCGAAGAAGATCGACGAGCTGTTCGCCAACGGCACCATTTCCGGCGGCATGCTGCCCAAGATCAGCTCGGCGCTCGACGCCGTGAAGAACGGCGTCAACACCTGCCACATCATCGACGGCCGCGTCGAGCACGCGCTGCTGCTCGAGGTGCTCACCGACGAAGGCGTCGGCACGCTGATCCGCCGCCGCTGAGCGCCGGGCGCCCCGAGAGCGGAGCACGTCCATGTGGCGGCGCGCCTGGATCTTCGACCTGGACAACACCCTGCACAACGCGCGCCCGCACATCTTCCCGCACATCAACCGCTCCATGACCGAGTATCTCCAGGCGCACCTCGGCCTGGACGAGAGGTCGGCGGGCGAGCTGCGGCACCGCTACTGGAAGCGCTACGGCGCGACGCTGCTCGGGCTCATGCGCCACCACGCGACCGACCCCCGGCACTTCCTCTGGCACACCCACCAGCTACCCGATCTCGATCGCATGCTGGTGCACGAACGCGAGCTGCGGGTCACCCTGAGGCGCCTGCCGGGTCGCAAGTACGTGTTCTCCAACGCGCCGGTGCACTACGCGCGCGCCGTGCTCAAGGCGCTCGCGATCGCCGACCTCTTCGACGACGTGTTCTCGATCGAGCGCGCGCGTTTCCGGCCCAAGCCGGACAGCCACGGGTTCCTCCGCCTGTGCCGCGCCAACCACCTCAGACCCCAACGCTGTATCATGGTGGAGGACTCGCTCGAAAACCTGCGCGCCGCCGGCCGGCTCGGCATGAAAACGGTATGGGTGACGCGGGCGGAGCGGGCGCCGGGCCACGTTGACGTGAAAATCGCGAATCTGCTGCAATTGCCCCGTATGCTGGCGCATCTACAATAGGGGCGAGGCCGCACATGTCGGAAAAAACCGGGGATCGCAAGGACCAGATCCTGCAGACGCTGGCGCAGATGCTGGAGAATCCCGCCGGCGAGAAGGTGACGACCGCGGCGCTCGCCGCGCGTCTCAAGGTGTCGGAGGCGGCGCTCTACCGCCACTTCCGGGGCAAGGCCGATATGTTCGAGGGCCTGATCGAGTTCATCGAGCAGACGCTGTTCGCGCTCATCAACCGGATCACCGGCGAGGAAAAGAGCGGCGTGCGCCAGCTCGAGGCCATGCTCGGCGTCATGCTCGCGTTCGCGCAGAAGAACCGCGGCATGACGCGCGTGCTCGTCGGCGACGCGCTGGTCAACGAGGACGAGCGCCTGCAGGCGCGCATCAACCAGCTGCACGAGCGGCTGGAGGCCGCGCTCAAGCAGGCGCTGCGCTTCGGTGTGAGCCAGCAGGAGATCGCGCAGGAGGTCGACATCGCCGCGCAGGCGAACCTGATGATGAGCTTCGTCATGGGGCGCTGGCACCAGTTCGCCCGGAGCGGCTTCAAGCGCGACCCCGTCGAGCTGTGGGGAAAGCAATGGCGCCAGCTGATGGAGGGCGTGATCGCATGACGCCGACGGCGGATCGATGCACATTTTCGGAGAGGTGAACGATGGCGAACGTGACGACCCAACAACTCGCGGAGCTGCTGATCGGCATCGCCCGCGCGCAGCAGGCGGTGATCGACGCCATCGAGAGCCAGAAGGCGGGCTACAAGCTCACGCACCTCGGGCCGGTCCTCACCACGGCGGCGAAGATCCGCAACACCGGGCACGTGCCGACGCTGATGGATTTCCCGGCGCGCGTGCTGCTCGCGCACCAGGGGCGCAACCCGCCCGATTCGGCGCAAGTCGTGCGCGACCTCGAGGCGCTGTTGAGCGCCCGGCGATAGCGGTCGCCGTTCAAGCCCCGCAGACCGGGCAGGCGGGATCTTTCCGGAGGCCGATGGTGCGCACCTGCATGGCGAGCGCATCGAGCAGCAGCAGCCGACCGCTGAGGCTCTCCCCGGCGCCGGCGAGGAGCTTCAGCGCCTCCGCCGCCTGGATCGAGCCGATGATGCCCGTCAAGGGCGCGAACACGCCCATCACCGCGCAGCGCACGTCCTCGGACTCGCCCGATTCCGGGAACAGGCAGGCATAGCACGCGGAATCCGGCAGCCGCAGGTCGAACACCGCGATCTGGCCGTCGAAGCGCACGGCGGCGCCGGATACCAGCGGTCTTCCGAGCTTCACGCACGCGCGGTTCACGGCATGGCGGGTGGCGAAGTTGTCGCTGCCGTCGATCACGATGTCGTGCTGCGCCGCGAGCGCCTCGATGCGTCCGCCGTCCACCCGTTCCGCCAGCGCCGCCACCGTGACCCCGGGATTGATCGCCGCGAGCGTTTCGCGCGCCGAGTCCACCTTCTTCCTGCCGACCGATTCCATGCGGTGCACGATCTGGCGCTGCAGGTTGGTGAGGTCGACCTCCTCGCCGTCGCAGAGCGTGAGGGCGCCCACCCCCGCCGAGGCGAGGTAGAGCGCGACCGGCGAGCCGAGCCCTCCCGCCCCGATCACCAGTGCGCGCGCCGCCAGCAGTTTCTGCTGGCCTTCGATGCCGATCTCCGGCAGCAGGATATGGCGGCTGTAGCGCAGCAGCTGCTCGTCGTTCATGGGGGTGAGGCGGAAGGCGCGAGGGGTGAGGCGAGTGTACAGCAAAACGCCCGGCGCGAGCCGGGCGTTCCTGGCGGCGAGGCGCCGCCTCAGTTCGCGACCTTGATTGCGCCGCTGCGGCTCTTCAGGAAGGCAATCGCCTGGTTGAGCTCGTAATCGTGCTCGGCCACGATCTCGCCCGGCTGGGGCCTCGTCAACTTCTCGTCGATGTCCTTCGGGCGCGGCGCCGGCGTGAAGTTGAACTGCTTCGCCGCGGCCGCCGCGGCCTTCGCCCGCTCCTCCTCCTTGGCATCCCGGCCGTTGTCCGTCAGGTGCTTGGTGAGATCGGCCTCGCGCACCTTCAGGGTGGCGACGCGCTCGCCCGCCCCGTCGTCGAGCGGGATGTCCGGCATGATCCCCCTGGCCTGGATCGAGCGCCCGCTCGGCGTGTAGTAGCGCGCCGTGGTGAGCTTAATCGCGGTGTTGTTGCCGAGGGGCAGGATGGTCTGCACCGAGCCCTTGCCGAAGGTCGGCTGGCCCATGATCACCGCGCGCTTGTGGTCCTGCAGCGCGCCGGCGACGATCTCGGAGGCCGACGCCGAGCCGCCGTTCACCAGCACCACCATCGGCACGGTCTTCACGTCCGCCGGCAGCTTCCGGTTGAAATCCTCCTTCATGCGCCCGCGCAGGTAGTCCTCGGGGCGCGCGTTCAGCTTCATCTTGGAGTCCTCGGTGCGGCCGTCGGTGTACACCACCAGCGAGCCGGTCGGCAGAAACGCCGCGGAAACCGCCACCGCCCCGTTGAGCAGCCCTCCGGGATCGTTCCGCAGGTCGAGGACGATGCCTTTCATCGCCCCCTGGTTCTCCTTGAACAGCCGCTCGATCGAGCGCGCGAGATTCTCCCCGGTCTGCTCCTGGAACTGCGTCACGCGGAAGTACGCGTAGCCGGGCTCGAGCAGCTTCGACTTGACGCTCTGGATCTTGATCACGGCGCGGGTCAGCGTCACCACGATCGGCTTCGCCTCCGCCCTGCGCACGATGGTGAGGGTAATCTGGGTGTTGGGCCGCCCGCGCATGCGCTTGACCGCCTCGGTCAGCGTCATCCCTTTCACCGAGGTGTCGTCGAGCTTGATGATGAGATCGCCGGGCTTCAAGCCGGCGCGCGCGGCGGGCGTGTCATCGATCGGCGCCACCACCTTGACGAAGCCGTCCTCCATGCCGACCTCGATGCCGAGGCCGCCGAATTCGCCCTGGGTGCCGACCTGCAGCTCGCGGAACGCTTCCTGGTCGAGATAGGCCGAATGCGGATCGAGGCCGGTCAGCATGCCGTTGATCGCCTCCGTGATGAGCTTCTTGTCGTCCACCGGCTCGACGTAGTCGCTCTTCACCCGTCCGAAGACCTCGGTGAACGCGCGCAGTTCCTCGATCGGCAGCGACGCGGTCGTCGCCGCCTTCTGCGCCACCGCCGAGAAATTGAGGCTGACGGCGACGCCGATCAGCGCGCCGATCGCGAGAAGTCCGATTTGATGCAGCTTGTTGCGCATTGCCTGCTCCTTGAAGCCCCTGAGACGAATCCCGCCGCCTTCACACCCCCCATTGGCACAGGGGGCGGGGAGGCTCGTTTCGCGCCTTACTCTTACTTGATGTTGACCCAGTCCAGGGGATCCAGCGGCCTGCCCTGGTACCGAAG
>JBOIEM010000038.1:0-4087 GCA_050741115.1 Burkholderiales bacterium | reverse complement strand
GGACACACGAGCAATTATGGTGAGCGGCCGGTGAAGCGCGCGTGCGCGGCGGCGGATCGCACCGGTCATGCCATGCTGCACACGCTGTACCAGCGGAACGTCAGGGCCCGCACGCAGTTCTTCGTCGAATGGATGGCGCTCGATCTCATCCGGGACGAGGACGGCGCGGTCCTGGGCGTGACCGCGCTCGAGATGGAAACCGGCGAAGTGATGATCCTCCAGGGCAGGGCGACGGTTTTTGCCACGGGCGGCGCCGGGCGCATCTTTTCCGCAAGCACCAATGCGTTCATCAATACCGGCGACGGCCTGGGCATGGCGGCGCGCGCCGGAATCCCGCTCCAGGACATGGAGTTCTGGCAGTTTCATCCGACCGGCGTGGCGGGCGCGGGCGTGTTGATCACGGAGGGCGTGCGCGGGGAGGGCGGCTATCTGCTCAACAAGAACGGCGAGCGCTTCATGGAGCGCTACGCGCCGAACGCCAAGGACCTCGCCAGCCGCGACATCGTATCGCGCGCGATGGCGACCGAGATCAAGGAAGGGCGCGGTGCCGGCCCGGACGGCGACTGCATCCTGCTGAAGCTCGACCACCTCGGAGAGGAGATCATCAGCAGGCGCCTGCCCGGGATCCGCGAGATCGCCAGGAAATTCGCCAACGTGGACCCGGTCAAGGATCCGATCCCGGTGGTTCCGACCTGCCATTACCAGATGGGCGGCATTCCGACCAACTACCACGGCGAGGTGGTGGTCCCCAGGAACGGCGATCCGGAGGCGGTCGTGCCCGGATTCTATGCGGCGGGCGAGTGCTCCTGCGTCTCGGTGCACGGCGCCAACCGCCTGGGGTGCAACTCGCTGCTCGACCTGCTGGTGTTCGGCAAGGCTGCCGGCGAGCGGGTGGTCCGCGACCTCAGGGAGGACGCGGCGGGTCCGCGCTCACTGCCGAGGGACGCCGGCGAACTGACGCGCGCCCGGCTCGCGCGCCTCGACGGCCAGAAGGACGGCGAGCGCGTGGCCGACGTCGGCGCCGAGATGCGCCGCGTCATGCAGTTCCATTGCGGGGTGTTCCGTTTTCCGGATCTCCTCGCCTCGGGAGTGCAGAAGATCAAGGAAGTGGCGGCGCGCGCCGCGCGGACGGAAATACGGGACAAGAGCCGGACCTTCAACACGGCGCGGGTGGAAGCGCTCGAGCTCGACAACCTGGTCGAGACCGCGGTCGCCTCGCTGGTCTCGGCCGAGGCGCGCACGGAGAGCCGCGGCTCGCACGACCGCGCGGACTATCCCAAGCGCGACGACGCCAACTGGATCAAGCACACGCTGTGGTACAAGGAGGGCGACCGCCTCGCATACAAGCCGGTGCACACGAAGCCGCTGACGGTCGAGACGTTCGAGCCCAAGGCCCGGGTCTATTGACTGCGGAGGAGCTGATGCGATTCTCGATCTACCGCTACGACCCCGACTCCGACGACCGGCCGCGCATGCAGGACTACGACATCGCGCTCGAGCCGACCGACCGCATGCTGCTCGACGCGCTGGTGCGCATCAAGGCGCATGACGACACGCTCGCGTTCCGGCGCTCCTGCCGCGAGGGCGTGTGCGGCTCCGACGGCATGAACATCAACGGCAAGAACGGCCTCGCCTGCGTCACGCGCGTCGCGGATCTGAAGGAGCCGGTGGTGATCCGGCCGCTGCCGGGGCTGCCGGTGGTGCGCGACTTGATCGTCGACATGTCGCAATTCTTCAAGCAGTACGAATCGGTGAAGCCGTATCTCGTCAACCACGAGCCCCCGCCGGAGAGGGAACGGCTGCAGTCTCCCGCGGACCGCGAGGAGCTGAACGGGCTCTACGAGTGCATACTGTGCGCGTGCTGCACGACCGCATGCCCGTCCTTCTGGTGGAACCCGGACAAGTTCGTCGGCCCGGCCGGCCTGCTGCAGGCCTATCGCTTCATCGCGGACACGCGCGATCAGGCGACCGGCGAGCGGCTCGACGACCTGGAGGATCCCTACCGCCTGTTCCGCTGCCACTCGATCATGAACTGCGTGGACGTGTGTCCCAAGGGTCTCAATCCGACCCGGGCGATCGGCAAGATCAAGGAGCTTCTCGTCAAACGCACCATTTGATGACCCTCGTGCAAATACCCGACGGAAAATTTGCACCTCGAATCTCCCCTCCATCCCTCACTCCCGCCTCTCTCCCGAGGGGAGAGAGGAGGTTCGAGGCCCCCTTCTCCGCTTGGGAGAAGGGCGGGGATGAGGGGATTGAGGGACGGGGGTGAGGGACTGGAGGCGCGCCGGATGGCAGACACTGACCGCATACGCTGGCGCTGCCGCCGCGGGCTGCTCGAGCTCGATCTGGTTCTCGCGGCGTTCCTGGATCGGGCCTACGAGCGCCTCGACGACGGGCAGCGGCGGCTGTTCGACGAGCTGCTCGAGCGGCCCGACAACGATCTGCTCGACCTGGCACTGGGGCGGTGCGAGGCCGAGCCGCGTTACCGAGCGGTGGTGGAAATGCTGCGCGCAGACAGTGGACCGGCGGCGGCGGGTGGTGCGGGAGCGGCGCGAGCCGCTTGAACGATGGCTAGATTGCGGAGACCAAAATGGCGGAAAAGCTGGCAACCCTGACCTTCAGCGACGGCACGCCGCCCGTCGACTTCCCGGTCCTCACCGGCAGCGTGGGACCGGACGTGATCGACGTGCGCGCCCTCTACGGCAAGACCGGGAAGTTCACCTATGACCCGGGCTTCATGTCGACGGCGAGCTGCCGCTCGAGCATCACCTACATCGATGGCGACCAGGGCATCCTGCAGTACCGCGGCTATCCCATCGAGCAGCTCGCGGAGCACTGCAGCTTTCTGGAAGTCGCGTTCCTGATCATGAACGGCGAGCTGCCGAACAAACGGCAGCTGGAGGAATTCGTGGGGATCGTGTCGCGCCACACGATGGTGCACGAGCAGCTCACCCGATTCTATTCGGGTTTCCGGCGCGATGCCCACCCGATGGCGGTGCTGTGCGGCGTGGTGGGGGCGCTCTCCGCGTTCTACCACGACTCGATCAACATCCACGACGCGCGCAGCCGCGAGATCTCGGCGTTCCGCCTGATCGCGAAGCTCCCGACGATCACCGCGATGACCTACAAGTACAACACCGGCCAGCCGTTCATGTACCCGAAGAACGCGCTCGCCTATGTCGACAACTTCCTCTACATGATGTTCGGCACCCCGTGCGAGGAGTACAAGCCCAACCCGGTGCTCGCGCGCGCGATGGAGCGCATCCTCATCCTGCACGCGGACCACGAGCAGAACGCCTCGACCTCGACGGTGCGGCTCGCGGGCTCGACCGGGGCGAACCCCTTCGCCTGCATCTCCGCCGGGATCGCCAGCCTGTGGGGTCCCGCCCATGGCGGCGCCAACGAGGCGGTGCTGAAGATGCTGGCGGAAATCGGCGACGCGAACAACATCGCCGCTTTCATCAAGCGCGTCAAGGACCGTGACGGCCAGGCCATGCTGATGGGCTTCGGGCACCGCGTCTACAAGAACTACGATCCGCGCGCCAAGATCATCCAGCAGACCTGTCACGAGGTCCTGAAGGAGCTCGATCTCATGGACGACGCGCTGTTCAAGCTGGCGCTGGCGCTGGAAAAGGTCGCGCTCGAGGACGAGTACTTCATCACGCGCAAGCTCTACCCCAACGTCGACTTCTACTCGGGCATCGTCTACCAGGCGCTCGGCATCCCGGTCAGCATGTTCACCGCCATCTTCGCGCTGGCGCGCACCGTGGGCTGGATCGCCCAGTGGAACGAGCTGGTCGGCGATCCGGACCAGAAGATCGGCCGCCCGCGGCAGCTCTTTGCCGGCGCCTCTGCGCGCGATTTCGTGCCGATGGCCAAGCGCAGGTGACGCCATGATGAAGCAGCTCCTCGCGAACTCCTACCTCTTCGGGGCGAACGCACCGTTCATCGAGGCGCTCTACGACGCCTGGCTCAAGGACCCGGCCGCGGTCGAGCCGCGCTGGCGCGACTATTTCGACGAGCTGCAGCGGATCGAGGGCGGGGCCGCGGACGTGTCCCATTTCGACGTGCAGGATCGCTTCGC
>JBOIEM010000037.1:0-3508 GCA_050741115.1 Burkholderiales bacterium | reverse complement strand
ATTCCGCCATGTACTTCGCGAGGAGCTTCCGCACCTCGAGGTTCAACGCGTTGCGCGCCTCAGGGCGGTTGATGCGCAACAGCACCACCGCTTCGGCGGGGCGCTCGAGGAGAACGACGTCGGGCATGCTATTGCCTGGCGAGTCCCAGGTCCACCAGAACGGCCTTCATCTCGGCGTAGTCCTTCTCGAGGTCCTTGCGGAACTGCTGGCTCCCGACGAAGTCGTCGGACCAGTAGTTCTTCTCGAGGTCGGTGCGCCATTCCGGCACCTGCGTCGCTTTGCGCAGCACGCCCTCCCAGTACGCGACCTGCGCCGGCGTGAGACCTTTCGGCGCCATGATGGCGCGCCAGCCGCCGAACACGAGATCCACGCCCTGCTCCTTCCAGGTCGGCACCTCGGCCAGCGCGCCGCCGAGGCGACTGGGAGCGGCCGCGCCCGCCACCCGCATGCGGCCCGCGGCGACATGCGGCGCCGCGTTTCCCGCGGCGGTGGTCACCAGCTCGATGTGGCCGCCAAGCAGCGCCGTAATCGCTTCCGCGGAGCCCTTGAAGGCGACCGCCTTCAGCTCGCGCGCGTTGCCGCCAACCGCCTTTACCAGCAGGCAGGCGGCGATGTGCTGGTGGCTGCCGAACGTGGTCGCAAAACCGGTCGCCAGCGACTTGGGGTCCCTCATGCGCGCCAGCAGGTCCTTGCCGGCCGCCATCGGCGAGGCCGCGTTCAGCGCGAACACCGTGTAGTCGTTGAAGAGAGAGGCAATCGGCGTGAAGTCCCCGTAGTACAGCTTGTCCGGCGAGACGATGTGGTTGGTGAGCAGCGCCGGCGTGCCGATCAGCAGGGTGTGCGCGTCGCCCGCGCGCTGGTTGACGTAGGTATAGGCGATGTTGCCGCCGCCGCCCGAGCGGTTGACAACGGTCAGCGGCACGTTCACCAGCTTGTTCTCGGTCAGGATGCGCTCGACCTGGCGGGCGGTCCGGTCGTTGCTGCCGCCCGGGGCGGAGCCCACCACGATCTCGACGTTACGCTGCGGGCTCCAGGCCTGCGCCTGGACGCCCGCGCTCGCGATCGCGAGCACGACATACAACGGGAAAAGCCCTTCTTTCATCGGTTCCTCCGGCCTGTTGTGGGCACTATTCTATCCGCGTTTGTCCGCGCGCATCCGGTTCTCCATCAGGATTTTGCGGTGACTTCGTTGACGAGCGGCTCGCCGCGGTGCCAGCGGCCGAGGTTGTCGAGAAAGATCGCCAGCACCCGCTCGTCGTTGCCCGCCGCCGCCGCGGAATTGTGCGGGGTGATAAGCACGTTGGGCAGGTCCCACAGCGGCGACTCCGGCGGCAGCGGCTCGGACTCGAACACGTCGAGGTAGGCGCCCGCCAGGTGACCGCTCCGCAGCGCCGCGATCAGCGCCTGCTCGGCGACGATCTCGCCGCGCGCGACGTTGATGATGCGCGCGCCCCGCGGCAGCGCTGCGATGAGAGGGGCGTCGATCAGGCTCCGCGTCTCGGGCGTGAGCGGGCAGGCGACGACGAGCCAGTCGCAGCGCGGGAGAAGGCCCGGCAGCGCGGCCGGCGGGTGCAGCTCGTCCACCGGGTCCTCGGGCCGGCGCGGCCCGCGGCGCACGCCAATCACGTTGAGCCCGAGCACACGCGCAAGCCGCGCGATCTCCGACCCGATCCTGCCGAGGCCCAGGATGATCGCAGTCTGCCCGCGCAGATCGCGGGGCGGCGTCTTGCGCTCCGGGTTCCACCGGCGGTTGCGCTGCGCGTGAAGCCAGCGCGGGAAGCCGCGCGCGAGCGCGAGCAGTCCCATGATCGCGGTCTGGGCGATCGGCCCGGCGGTCGAGCCGGAGGAGGTCGTCACGCGCACCCCGCGCTCGAGCATCTCGGTGTAGATCGGGTGATCCACGCCGGCGTTGAACACGTGGAGCCACTTCAGGCGCGGCGCCTTGCGCGCCGCGGCGAAGAACTGCCGCGAATACTCCGGGAAGACGTCGCCGGAGAAAAACGCCGCCTCGACGCGCCCGCATTCCGCCTCGGGGAGGCGCGCCGCGGGATCTGACGGCAGCGCGAGAAATTCCGCGGCAACGTTTTCCCGGGCGGCCCAGGCGGCGACCCTGGGGCCGCAGTGGACGTTGAAGTAGTGCGATACGAACAGCGTGCTCACGAGCGGGATTTCCGGTTTTTTGCGGGCATTTTACCCGCTCTGCTAAGATGCGACGCTTCATCGACCCACGAGTCATGAGCACACAGGCCACGCTGGAGCTGGCCCGCCAGTTGATCGCGCGGCGCTCGGTGACGCCGCAGGACGCGGGCTGCCTCGACATCATCGCCGCGCGGCTCGCCCCGCTCGGCTTCCGCTGCGAGCGCGTCGGCGCGAACGGCGTGGACAATCTATGGGCGCGGCGCGGCAGCCGCGCGCCGGTCGTGTGCTTCGCCGGCCACACCGACGTGGTGCCGACCGGGCCGCTCGAGCACTGGACGAGCGACCCCTTCACGCCGGCAATCCGCGACGGCGTGCTCTACGGCCGCGGCGCGTCCGACATGAAGACCTCGCTCGCTGCGTTCGTAACGGCGATCGAGGCTTTCGTCGCGGCGCACCCGGAGCACGCCGGCTCGATCGCGGTGCTGTTCACCTCCGACGAGGAAGGGCCCGCAGTGGACGGCACCGTGCGTGTCGTTCAGGCGCTGCGGGACCGCGGCGAGAAGCTCGACTACTGCGTGGTCGGCGAGCCGACCAGCGAGGCGCGCCTGGGTGACGTGATCAAGAACGGCCGCCGCGGCTCGCTCTCCGGCAATCTCGTGGTGAAGGGCGTGCAGGGCCACGTCGCCTATCCCCACCTCGCGAAGAACCCGGTGCACGAGTTCGGCGCCGCGCTTGCCGAACTCGCGCGCACGCAGTGGGACGAGGGCAACGAGCACTTCCCGCCCACGACCTGGCAGGTTTCCAACATCCATGCTGGCACCGGCGCGGGGAACGTGATTCCCGGCGAGCTGCACGTGGAGTTCAACTTCCGCTTCTCCACCGCGAGCACCCTGGAATCGCTGCAGACGCGCGTCGTCGGCATTCTCGACCGGCACGGCCTGAAGTACGACCTCGAGTGGCGCTACGACGGCCGGCCGTTCCTGACGAAGCCGGGCGACCTGGTGGAGGCCGTCGGGCGGGCGATCAGGAGCGTCGCCGGCATCGAGACCAGGCTCTCGACTGCCGGCGGCACCTCCGACGGGCGCTTCATCGCCGACATCTGCCCCCAGGTCATCGAGTTTGGCCCCACCAACGCGACGATCCACAAGGTGGACGAATGCGTCCCGGTCGCGGACATCGAGCCGCTGCGCCGCATTTACCAGCAGGTCCTCGTCAATTTGCTGGTCAAGTAACGCGAGTATTCACCCCCATCCCAACCTTCCCCCGTCAAGGGGGAAGGAGCCATTTCCAATGCGAAGCGACAACCTCTACGAGCTGCCGAAGAACCTGCCGGTGCCGCGGGACGACGGCGCGTGCGCCCACCTGGCC
>JBOIEM010000036.1:0-17425 GCA_050741115.1 Burkholderiales bacterium | reverse complement strand
CGCGCGCGGCACGCCGGGCTTTTCCGGGGCGGACCTCGCGAACCTCGTGAACGAGGCGGCGCTGTTCGCGGCGCGCGCCAACAAGCGGCTCGTGGACATGGACGATTTCGAGCGCGCCAAGGACAAGGTCATCATGGGGGCGGAGCGGCGTTCCCTCGTGATGCCGGAGCACGAGCGCAGGAACACCGCCTATCACGAGGCGGGGCACGCGGTCGTCGCGAAGCTGATGCCCAAGACCGACCCCGTTCACAAGGTGACGATCATCCCGCGCGGGCGGGCGCTGGGCGTCACCATGCAGCTCCCCGAGCAGGACCGCTACAGCATGGACCGCGAGATGCTCCTGCAGAACATCGCGGTGCTGTTCGGCGGGCGCATCGCGGAAGAAATCTTCATGGGCCAGATGACCACCGGCGCCTCCAACGACTTCGAGCGCGCCACCGACCTCGCGCGCAATATGGTGACCCGCTGGGGCATGAGCGATGAGCTGGGACCGATGGTCTACGGCGAGAATGAGGGCGAGGTCTTCCTCGGCCGCTCGGTGACGGTGCACAAGAACGTGTCCGAGACCACGATGCAGAAGGTGGATGCCGAGATCCGGCGCATCGTCGACCAGCAGTACCGGCTCGCGCGCAAGTTGATCGAAGACCATCGCGACAAGGTCGAATCAATGGCGAAGTCGCTGCTCGAGTGGGAGACGCTCGACTCCGACCAGATCAACGACATCATGGAGGGCCGCGCGCCGCGCCCGCCCAAGCCGGCGCAGCCTCCATCGCAGCCCCGGGACGCGGGACCGCAGCCCGCCGCCACGGCAACCGCCACGCCGCAGCAAAGCGCCTAGCTCCCAGTTCCTGATGTTTCTCCGGTGCGGCGCGTTCAGGCTGTCGCTTGAGCGGCCGCTCGTCATGGGCGTCGTCAACGTCACGCCCGATTCTTTTTCCGATGGCGGCCTGTACGCGAGCACCGAGCAGGCGGTGGCGCACGCCCGGCGGCTGATCGGGGAGGGCGCGGACATTCTCGACATCGGCGGCGAATCCACGCGCCCGGGCGCGGCGCCGGTCGCTCTGGACGAGGAACGCCGGCGCGTGCTGCCGGTCCTCGACGCCCTCGCCGGCTGCGGCGTGCCGCTCTCGGTGGATACCCGCAAGCCCGCGCTCATGGTCGAGGCGATCGCGGCCGGCGCGGCCATGGTGAACGACGTCACTGCCTTCGGCGCGCCCGCGGCGCTCGCGGCGGTGGCACGGGCACCGGTCGCCGTGTGCCTCATGCACATGCAGGGCGAACCCGGGACCATGCAGGAGAACCCCACCTACCAGGACGTCGTGCGCGAAGTGCGGGATTACCTCGCGCAGCGCATCGCTGCCGCGGAGCGGGCAAGCGTTGCGCGCGACCGCATCGTGGCCGATCCGGGGTTCGGATTCGGCAAGACGACCGAGCACAACCTCGCACTTTTGCGCTCGCTCGGGGAGTTCAGATCGCTCGGTGTCGCGCTGATGGCCGGGCTGTCGCGCAAGGCGATGCTCGGCAAGCTGACCGGGCGCGAGCCACGGGAGCGCGTCCATGCGAGCGTGGCAGCGGCGCTGCTCGCCGTGCAGAACGGAGCGCAGATCGTGCGCGTGCACGATGTCGCGGCGACCCGAGACGCTCTCGCCGTCTGGCAAGCGGTTGGAAAGCTGAACCACTAAGGACACGAAGGACACAAAGGAAAATCAAAGTAACTAGGACGAGATATATATTGAAAGCCTTCGTGTCCTTTGTGTCCTTTGTGGTTTAAGATTTGATTTTCTTGGTGGCTATTTGAGGATGAGTCGAAAGTATTTCGGAACTGACGGAGTCCGGGGCAAGGTCGGGCAGGAGCCGATTACCCCCGAACTCGTGATGCGGCTCGGCTACGCGGCCGGCAGGGTGCTCGCCGGCCTGCCGCGCAAGGGCAGGGAGCGCCCGGCGGTGTTGATCGGCAAGGACACCCGCATCTCGGGCTACATGCTGGAGTCGGCGCTGGAAGCCGGGCTTTCCGCCGCCGGCGTGGACGTGCTCCTGGTGGGGCCGATGCCCACGCCCGCCGTGGCCTATCTCACGCGCGCGCTGCGGCTCTCCGCCGGCATCGTGATCAGCGCCTCGCACAACGCCTACGACGACAACGGAATCAAGTTCTTCTCGGGTAGCGGCTTCAAGCTGCCGGATGCGACGGAAAACGCGATCGAGCGCCAGCTCGCGCGCCCGCTGAAGTGCATGCCGTCGCTGCGCCTCGGCAAGGCGCGCCGGCTCGATGACGCGGCCGGCCGCTACGTCGAGTTCTGCAAGAGCGCCTTTCCGCCGCAGCTGCACTTGCGCGGCATGAGGATCGTGATCGATTGCGCGCACGGCGCGGCCTACCACATCGCCCCGCACGTGTTCCACGAGCTCGGCGCCGACGTTGAGGCGGTGGGCGCCGCGCCGGACGGTTTCAACATCAACGATCGCGTCGGCGCGACCTCGCCGCAGGCGTTGCAGGCGGCGGTAAAGCGCCACAAGGCCGATGTCGGCATCGCCCTCGATGGCGATGGCGACCGCCTGGTCATGGTCGACAGCACCGGCCGTCTCTACGACGGTGACCAGCTGCTCTACGTCATCGCACGCCATCGCATGCAGAGGGGCGAGCTCGGCGGCGGCGTGGTGGGCACGCAGATGACCAATCTTGCGCTGGAGCATGCGTTGGCCCACCTCGGGATTCCCTTCGCGCGCGCGCGCGTAGGCGACCGTTACGTGCTGGAGATGCTGCAGCAGCGACGCTGGCAGCTGGGCGGGGAGAACTCCGGGCACATCGTCTGCCTCGACAAGCACACGACGGGCGACGGCATCGTTTCGGCGCTGCAGGTCCTGCGCGCGCTCGCGGAGAGCAGCGCGACGCTCTCGAAGGCGGCGGGCGCACTCACGCTCTATCCGCAAGTCCTGGTGAATGTCTCGACCAGGAAGCTGCGCAATCCCCTGTCGAGGCCGGGCGTGAGGCGCGCCGTCAGGCAGGCGGAAACGGAGCTCGACGGCGGCGGGAGGGTACTCCTGCGCCCCTCCGGCACCGAGCCCGTCATCCGCGTCATGGTGGAGGGTCGTGACGGCGGGGCGGTCCGCCACTGGGCCCATCACATCGCATCGGCGGTTCGCAAGGCCGCCTGAACCCTTTCCCTGTTGGCCTGAGGATCGCACCGGCTGCTTCGCACGGACGCGCCTGGATTCAACGATTTGCTGCACCGCACACCGGGGGGACTTGGTTTGACCCTCCGAGCTGTTGGCCTGTAAAATTCAAGGGTTTAGGATGGCCGGGCGGGATGCGCGTCAAGCTCGTAGCGGGCAACTGGAAGATGAACGGCAACCTGGCCTCCTGCCAGGCGCTGCTCGCGGCGATACTGCCGCCGCTCTCCGGCCTGAACCGCGCCCGCTACGCGGTCTGCGTTCCGTTCCCGTATCTCGCCGCCGCGAACCAGAGCTTGCGGGGGTCGAACGTGGCACTCGGGGCGCAGGATGTGAGCCAGTTCGACGATGGCGCCTATACCGGGGGCGTTTCGGGGGCGATGCTGGCGGACTGCGGGTGCCGCTACGCGATCGTCGGACATTCGGAGCGGCGCAGCGTGTTCGGAGAGCGAGACGACACCGTCGCGCTGAAGTACGGACAGGCGGTGAAACACCGGCTCACCCCGGTCCTGTGCCTGGGCGAGACACTGGCGGAGCGCGAGGCCGGCGCGACGGAAGCGGTGGTGGCGCGCCAGCTCGAAGCCGTGATCGGGCGCAGCGGCGTGGCGGCGCTCGCGCAGGGCGTGATCGCGTATGAGCCGGTCTGGGCCATCGGCACCGGCCGGACCGCGACCCCTCAGCAGGCGCAAGCGGTACACGCGTTCATCCGCGGCCGCATCGCCGCGGCCGATCGCCGGCTGGCGGAGAACCTGCTGATCCTCTATGGCGGCAGCGTCAAGGCGGGGAACGCGGCGCAGCTGTTCGGCATGGCGGACGTAGACGGAGGGCTGATCGGGGGCGCTTCGCTCGTGGCCGAGGAGTTCGTGGCGATCTGCGCCGCCGCTCAAAGCGCGCGGGAGATGGTGAAAACCTAGATGGAAACGTTGGTGCTGGTGATACATGTCCTGGCGGCGCTCGTGCTCGTCGGCCTGGTCCTGCTGCAACATGGCAAGGGGGCCGATGTCGGTGCGGCGTTCGGCAGCGGCGCGTCCGGGAGCTTGTTCGGAGCCTCGGGGTCGGCCAATTTCCTGAGCCGCACCACGGCCATCATCGCGGTCGTATTCTTCGTGACGAGCCTCGGGCTGACCTATTTCTCGACCCGCAAGACCGAGCACAAGGGGGTGATGGCGACGCAGCCCGCCGCTCCGGCGCAGTCGTTGCCCGCCCAGATACCGCCCACGGCGCCCGCGGGCCAGGCGGCCCCGGCACCAGCGACCCAGGCCGCGCCCGCCGCCGGGGGAGAGCCGGGATCGAAGGTGCAGGATGTGCCGAAGTAGAACGGCGTGAGTCGTGAGTGGTGATGAGCGAGTGGAGCAAAGGCGGGGGTTGAATGCCGACGTGGTGGAATTGGCAGACACACCATCTTGAGGGGGTGGCGGCGCAAGCCGTGTGAGTTCGAATCTCACCGTCGGCACCAGAAATGCGGGATCCAGGATCCGGGATTCGGGAAAATGCGAGGACTTTGCTTGAACCGGGGCGCGCGCTGCGCAATCCAAATGATAGGATGCGCGACGCCTTCTTCTGCCGGATTTCTAATCCTTACTTGAATGCGGGTCTTTCTCAATCCTGAATCCCGATGCTAGAGAGCTACTTCCCGATCCTGATGTTCATCCTGGTCGGCATCGCGCTCGGGGTGGTTCCCGTCATGCTCGGCGGAGGCCTCACCCGTCTCCTCGGCGTGCACCGCCCGGACGCCGAAAAGCTCTCGCCGTACGAATGCGGTTTCGAGGCGTTCGAGGATGCGCGCATGAAGTTCGACGTGCGTTACTACCTGGTGGCGATACTGTTCATCCTGTTCGATCTCGAGATCGCGTTTCTCTTCCCGTGGGCGATCGTGCTGCAGGAGATCGGGTTTTTCGGGTTCATGGCGATGATGGTGTTCCTCGGCATCCTCGTCGTCGGCTTCGTCTACGAATGGAAGAAGGGAGCGCTGGAATGGGAGTAGCGACATCGGAAGAGGGGGCGGCACGCTATGGGCGCGCCTGAGAATTTCCACGAGCGGGGATTCATCACCACCACGGCGGACGCGCTGATCAACTGGACGCGCACCGGGTCGCTGTGGCCGAGGACGTTCGGGCTCGCGTGCTGCGCCATCGAGATGATGCACGCCGGCGCTTCGCGCTACGACCTCGACCGCTTCGGCATCGTGTTCCGTCCCAGCCCGCGCCAGTCCGACGTGATGATCGTCGCCGGCACCCTGTGCAACAAGATGGCGCCGGCGCTGCGCAAGGTCTACGACCAGATGGCCGAGCCGCGCTGGGTCATCTCCATGGGCTCGTGCGCCAACGGCGGCGGCTACTACCACTACTCGTATTCCGTCGTGCGCGGCTGCGACCGCATCGTGCCGGTGGACATCTACGTCCCGGGCTGTCCGCCGACGGCGGAAGCGCTGCTCTACGGCATCATCCAGCTGCAGAACAAGATCAGGCGCACCAACACCATTGCACGCTAGCACGCGATGGCGAGCGGTGACTGCCCGGACCTGAGTTCGTGGCGGGCCATCGCGACGGAAATCGCCGGATTCAACGCTGGCATTCAACACTGAGATGACGTCCCGCGCAGAATCTCTCGCCGCCGCCCTGCGCACGGCGCTTGGCGACAGGCTCACCGGAGTTGCCCTGGCGCTGGACGAAGTCGCCATCGTGGTGAAGCCGGAGCAACTGCTCGCCGCGGCGACGACGCTGCGGGACGCGCCCGAGCTCAGATTCGAGCAGTTGATCGACCTGTGCGGGGTCGATTACCGCGATTATGGCGAAGGCGGATGGTCCGGCCCCCGCTTCGCGGTGGTCTACCACCTCTTGAGCCTCACGCACAACCGGCGGGTGCGGATGAGGGTGTTCGCCGCCGATGACGAGCTGCCGGTCGTGGACTCGGTCATCGGGATCTGGCCATCGGCCAACTGGTACGAGCGCGAGGCGTTCGATCTCTTCGGCATCGTTTTCACCGGGCACCCCGATCTGCGCCGCATCCTGACCGACTATGGCTTCATCGGTCACCCCTTCCGCAAGGATTTCCCGCTCTCGGGCAATGTCGAGATGCGCTACGACCCGGACCAGAGGCGCGTCGTCTACCAGCCGGTCACCATCGAGCCGCGCGAAATCGTGCCGCGCGTGATCCGCGAGGAGCACTACGCGGATACCGAGGGCAAGAACGGGTGAAGAGTCCTGGAATGGCGGAGATACGCAACTACACGATGAACTTCGGCCCGCAGCATCCCGCGGCCCACGGGGTGCTGCGGCTCGTGCTCGAGCTCGACGGCGAGGTGATCGAGCGCGCCGATCCGCACATCGGGCTGCTGCACCGCGCCACCGAGAAGCTGGCGGAGCACAAGACCTATGTCCAGTCGGTGCCGTACATGGACCGGCTCGACTACGTGTCGATGATGGCAAACGAGCACGCCTACGTGCTGGCGATCGAGAAGCTGCTCGGGATCGAAGTCCCGGTACGCGCCCAGTACATCCGGGTCATGTTCGATGAGATCACACGGATCCTCAACCACCTGCTGTGGCTCGGCGCGCATGGGCTCGACATCGGCGCGATGACGGTTTTCCTGTACTGCTTCCGCGAGCGCGAGGACCTGATGGACTGCTACGAGGCAGTCTCGGGGGCGCGCATGCACGCGGCCTACTACCGGCCGGGCGGTGTTTTCCGCGACGTGCCGGAGCGGATGCCGCAGTACGCCGCCTCCAAAATACACAACGAGCGAGCGGTGCGCGAGCTCAACAAGAACCGCCAGGGCTCGCTGCTCGATTTCATCGAGGATTTCACCCGCCGCTTCCCCGGGCTGGTGGACGAATACGAGACGCTGCTCACCGACAACCGCATCTGGAAGCAGCGCACGGTCGGTATCGGCGTGGTCTCGCCGGAACGCGCCAAGGCGCTCGGATTCACCGGCGCCATGCTGCGCGGGTCCGGCGTGGAGTGGGATCTGCGCAAGAAGCAGCCGTACGAGGTCTATGACCGGATGGAATTCGACATCCCGGTGGGCGTGAATGGCGACTGCTATGACCGCTACCTGGTGCGGATCGAGGAGATGCGGCAGGCGAACCGCATCGTCCGGCAATGCATCGACTGGCTGCGCAAGAACCCCGGCCCGGTGATGATCGACAACTACAAGGTGGCGCCGCCTTCGCGCGTGGCGATGAAGACCAACATGGAAGAGTTGATCCATCACTTCAAACTCTTCACCGAGGGCATGCACGTGCCGGAAGGCGAGGCCTACGCGGCGGTGGAGGCGCCCAAAGGCGAATTCGGCATCTATCTCGTATCCGACGGCGCCAACAAGCCGTATCGCCTCAAGATCCGCGCGCCGAGCTTCGCGCACCTCGCGGCGCTCGATGAGATGGCGCGCGGCCACATGATCGCCGACGTGGTGGCAATCATCGGCACGCAGGACATCGTGTTCGGGGAAGTCGACCGATGAATGCGCCGATGGTGCTGAGCCCCGAGGCGCTCGCGAAAATCGACCAGGCCGCCGCCAAGTACCCGCCGGACCGGCGGCAGTCCGCGGTGATGGCGGCGCTCACCATCGCGCAGGACGAGAAGGGGTGGCTCGCGCCCGAGACCCTGGACTTCGTGGCGCAGTATCTCGGCGTGGCGCCGATCGCCGTCTACGAGGTCGCCTCCTTCTACACCATGTACGACCTCAAGCCGCGCGGCGAGTACAAGCTCGCGCTCTGCACCAACCTGCCGTGCGCGCTGCAGGGCGCGAACGTCGCGGCGGCGCATCTGCGGCAGAAGCTCGGCATCGGCTTCAACGAGAACACCGCCGACGGCCGGTTCACGCTGAAGGAGGGCGAGTGCTTCGGCGCCTGCGGCGACGCCCCGGTGCTGCTGGTGAACGACAAGCGGATGTGCTGCGCCATGACGCCCGACAAGCTTGACCAGCTCCTCAAGGACCTCAAGTAATGGGCCTGCCGGTTCCTCCATTCGCGGCCGACCTGTTCGGTCCCGAGGCGATCATCCTGAAGGGCCTCGACGGCCTCAACTGGCGGCTGAAGGACTACGAGGCGCGCGGCGGCTATCAGGCGTTGAGGAAGATACTCGCCGAGAAGATTCCCCCCGATCAGATCGTCGCCGAGGTGAAGAGATCCGCGCTGCGCGGGCGCGGCGGCGCGGGTTTCCCGACCGGGCTCAAGTGGAGCTTCATGCCGCGGCAATACCAGGGCACGAAGTACCTGGTGTGCAATTCCGACGAGGGCGAGCCGGGAACCTTCAAGGACCGCGACCTGCTGCGCTACAACCCGCACGTCGTGATCGAGGGCATCATCATTGCCGCGTACGCGACCGGCACCCAGGTCGGCTACCACTACGTCCACGGCGAGATCTGGGAGGTCTTCGAGCGCTGCGAGGAAGCGCTGGCGGAGGCGCGCGCGGCGGGCTATCTCGGGAAGAACATCCTGGGCTCGGATTTCAGCTTCGAGCTCCACAACCATCACGGCTGGGGCGCCTACATCTGCGGTGAGGAGACCGGGCTTCTCGAATCCCTGGAGGGCAAGAAGGGCATGCCGCGCTTCAAGCCGCCGTTTCCCGCAAGCTACGGGCTCTACGGCAGGCCGACGACGGTCAACAACACGGAAACATTCGCGGCGGTCCCGTGGATCATCCTGAATGGCGGCGACGCGTTCCTGAACCTCGGCCGGCCCAACAACGGCGGCACCAAGATCTTCTCGGTCTCGGGCGACGTCGCGCGCCCCGGTAATTTCGAGGTGAGGCTCGGCACGCCGTTCACGCGGCTCCTCGAGATGGCGGGCGGCATGAAGGGTGGCCGCCGGTTGAAGGCGTGCATCCCGGGGGGCTCCTCGATGCCGGTTCTGCCGGGTGACATCATGATGAAGACCGACATGGACTACGACTCGATCGCGAAGGCGGGCTCGATGCTCGGCTCCGGCGCGGTCATCGTCATGGACGAGACGCGCTGCATGGTGCGGTCGCTGCTGCGCCTTTCCTATTTCTATTACGAGGAGTCGTGCGGCCAGTGCACCCCGTGCCGCGAGGGCACGGGGTGGCTCTACCGCATGGTGCACCGCATCGAGCACGGCAAGGGCAGGCTCGAGGATCTCGACCTGCTCGACAACGTGTCCGACAACATCGCGGGACGGACGATCTGCGCGCTGGGCGACGCCGCGGCGCTGCCGGTGAAGAGCTTCGTCAAGCACTTTCGCGACGAGTTCGTATACCACATCGAGCACGGGAAGTGCCTCGTGCCCGATTACCTATGAGCGGACGCAATCATGCCCTCACCCCGCTCCTCCATCCCTCACCCCCGCCCCTCTCCCAAGTGGAGAGGGGAGGCTCGAGATTCCCTTCTCCCCTTGGGAGAAGGGCATGGGATGGGGGCTGGGAGAGGGGAGATTAGAGAGTCGCGGAGCGACTAATGCTAGAGATTGAGATCGACGGCAAGCGCATGGAGGTCGCCGAGGGGGCGACGATCATAGACGCGGCCAACCAGGCGGGCATCTACATCCCGCACTTCTGCTATCACCGCAAGCTCACGATCGCCGCCAACTGCCGCATGTGCCTGGTGGAGGTGGAGAAGGCGCCGAAGCCCCTGCCGGCCTGCGCAACGCCCGTGACCAAGGGCATGAAGGTCCAGACGCACTCGGAGCAGGCGGTGAACGCGCAGAAGGGCGTCATGGAATTCCTGCTCATCAACCATCCGCTCGACTGCCCGATCTGCGACCAGGGCGGCGAGTGCCAGCTGCAGGACCTCGCGGTCGGCTACGGGGCGAGCGGCTCGCGGTATCAAGAGCCGAAGCGCGTGGTGACGGACAAGGACCTGGGGCCGCTGATCTCGACCGACATGACGCGCTGCATACACTGCACGCGCTGCGTGCGCTTCGGCCAGGAGATTGCGGGCATCATGGAGCTCGGCATGATCGGCCGCAGCGAGCACGCCGAGATCATCACCTTCGTCGGAAAAACGGTGGACTCGGAGCTCTCCGGCAACATGATCGACCTGTGTCCGGTCGGCGCGCTCACTTCCAAGCCCTTCCGCTACCGCGCGCGTAACTGGGAGCTCACCAGCAAGCCTTCGGTGAGCCCCCACTGCGGCCTGGGGTCGAACCTCACCGTGCAGGTGAAGCAGAACCGCGTGATGCGGGTGCTGCCGCGCGAGAACGAAGCGATCAACGAGTGCTGGCTGTCGGACAAGGACCGCTTCTCCTATGAGGGACTCAATTCGGAGCAGCGCCTCGCGCGCCCCCTGCTGAAGCGGGGCGGCGCCTGGGAGGAGGTCGAGTGGCAGGACGCGCTCGACTTCGTCGCCCGCGAGCTGCGGCGCATCCGTGACCGGCACGGCGCCGCCGCCATCGGAGCCCTCGCCACGCCGCATCAGACGCTCGAGGAGCTCTACTTGCTCGGCAAGCTCGCCCGCGGGTTTGCCTCGGGCAACGTGGACTTCCGCCTGCGCCAGTCGGATTTCAGCGCCGACCGCCACCTCGCCGGCGCGCCGTGGCTCGGCATGGCGATCGAGGACGTGAACGGCCTCGACCGCGCGCTCGTCATCGGCAGCACGTTGCGGAAGGACCACCCGCTCATCACGCACCGGCTGCGCCAGGCGGCGCGGCGCCATCTGCAGCTGAGCGTCATCAACCCCTTCGACGACGAGCTCCTGATGCCGGTCGCGCACAAGGCAATCGTCGCGCCGGCCGCGATGCCCGACGTACTCGCGCAGGTGGCGAAGGCTGCGGCGGAAGCGAAAGGAGCGCCGCTGCCGCGCGCCGTGGACGGCGCCGTCGGCGGGGTCGCGGTGTCGGAAACCGCCCGGGCCATCGCGGCGAGACTCGGCTCCGGCAGGAATGCGGGCGTTTTCCTGGGCAACCTGGCGCAGCACCACCCTGCGGCCGCACGGCTGCACGCAATCGGCCTGGCGCTCGCCGAAATGACGGGCGCGAGGTTCGGCTTTCTCGGCGAGGCGGCCAACAGCGTCGGAGGCTACATTGCCGGCTGCGTACCGACGGGCGGGGGCGCCGGCCTCAATGCGGCGCAGATGCTCGCACGGCCGCTGAAGGCCTATCTGCTGCTCGGGGTCGAAGCGGAGCTGGACACCCACGATCCGCGGCAGGCGGTCGCGGCGATGAGATCGGCGGAGCTCGTGGTGGCGATGAGCCCGTACCAGCACAAGGCGACCGACTACGCCCACGTGCTGCTGCCGATCGCGCCCTTCACCGAAACGGCCGGAACGTTCGTCAGCACCGAGGGCAGGGCCCAGAGCTTCGAGGGGCTGGTGCGGCCGCTGGGCGAGGCGCGGCCCGCGTGGAAGGTGCTGCGCGTGCTGGGTAACCTGCTCGGCCTGGAGGGCTTCGATCACGACAGCGCCGGGGAGGTGAGGGGCGAGGCGCTGGGCGGAAGAAGCGTCCGGTCCCTGCTGGACAATCGCCTGCGCGACTACACGCCGGACACGGTCGGCGGGGCGCGGACCGCGGGACTGGAACGGATCGGCGAGGTTCCCCTCTACGCCGCGGACGCGATCGCGCGGCGGTCGCGGGCGCTGCAGCTTGCGCGGGACGCGGCGCCCCCGGTGGCGTGGATGAATCGCGCCTTGTTCGAGCAGCTCGACATTCGCGAGGGCGATCTGCTGCGCGTGCGGCAGGGAGCCGGCGAGGCGCTGGTCGCCGCCGCCGTGGACGACCGCCTCCCGGCCGGGTGCATCCGGCTCGCCGCGGCGCGGCCGGAAACCTCCGGGCTGGGCGCCCAGTACGGCGCCGTGACCGCCGAGCGGGTGCCCGCACAGCGGAGGATCGCCGTGTGAGCACGCTGCTGCAACCCTTCGTGAACCTCGGCAACTGGCTGTGGGGCGTGCTCGCGGCGATCGTGGTCTGGATCGTGGGCTACGAGCATGCGCCGGCGGTCCTCTACGCGATCAGGATACTGCTGCTCATCATCGCCATCGTCGTGCCGCTGCTGCTCGCCGTGGCCTACCTCACCCTGTGGGAGCGCAAGCTGATCGGCTGGATGCAGGTGCGCATCGGCCCGAACCGCGTGACGTTCTTCGGGATTTCCTGGCTCGGCGGCCTCGCGCAACCGATCGCGGATGGCCTGAAGCTCCTGGTGAAGGAGATCATCATCCCGACCGGGGCCAACAAGTCCCTGTTCGTGCTGGCGCCGGTCATGGCGATCATGCCGGCGATGGCGGCGTGGGCGGTGGTGCCGTTCGGCCCGGAAGCAGTACTCGCGGACATCGATGCGGGGCTGCTCTACGTCATGGCCATCACGTCAATGGGCGTCTACGGCATCATCATCGCCGGCTGGGCCTCGAACTCGAAGTACGCTTTCCTCGGCGCGTTGCGCTCCGCGGCCCAGATGGTGTCGTACGAGCTGGCGATGGGTTTCGCTCTGGTGTGCGTGCTGATGGCGGCGCAGAGCTTGAATCTCGGAGACGTCGTCCGCATGCAGCAGGGCGGCTGGGGCTTCCTCAACTGGTTCTGGATCCCGCTCTTCCCGATCCTGCTGGTGTATTTCATCTCGGGCGTCGCCGAGACCAACCGCTCGCCGTTCGACGTCGCGGAGGGTGAGTCGGAGATAGTGGCGGGCTTCCACGTCGAGTATTCCGGCATGACGTTCGCGGTGTTCTTTCTCGCCGAGTACGCGAACATGATCCTGATCTCCACGCTCACCTCGGTCATGTTCCTCGGCGGGTGGCTCTCGCCGGTCCCGGCGGTGCTCGCGGAGGCGATCGGGCTGCCGTGGCTCGCCGCCGCGAATTTCGGCTGGCTGGTGGTGAAACTCTTCGTCGTGGTGTCGTTTTTCCTGTGGTTCCGCGCCACGTTCCCGCGCTACCGCTACGACCAGATCATGCGGCTCGGCTGGAAGGTCTTCCTGCCGCTCACCATCCTGTGGATCGTGGTGCTGGGGGCGTGGATGCAGACCCCCCTCTGGATATGGTGGAAGTGATGGTCGAGCGCATCCGGCGGTTCTTCCGGACCTTCCTGCTCGCCGAGCTGGTGAAGGGGATGATGCTGACCGGGCGGCACCTCTTCCGCCGCAAGATCACGGTCCAATACCCGGAGGAGAAGACGCCGATGAGCCCGCGTTTCCGGGGGCTCCACGCGCTGCGGCGCTACCCCAACGGCGAGGAGCGCTGCATCGCCTGCAAGCTGTGCGAGGCGGTGTGCCCCGCGCTCGCGATCACCATCGAGTCGGAGCAGCACGCCGACGGCACGCGCCGCACGACGCGCTACGACATCGACCTCACCAAGTGCATCTTCTGCGGATTCTGCGAGGAGTCATGCCCGGTGGACTCGATCGTGGAGACACGCATCCTCGAGTACCACGGCGAGAAGCGGGGCGATCTCATCTACACCAAGCCGATGCTGCTCGCGGTGGGCGACCTCTACGAGGAGCAGATCGCCGCGGACCGCGAGCAGGACGCCGCCTACCGATAAGAAAAATGACCTTCGGCGAATTCGTCTTCTACTTCTTTTCCGCGATACTGCTGTTCTCGGCGCTGCGCGTGATCACCGCCCGCAACCCGGTGCACGCGGCGCTCTGGCTGGTGCTCGCGTTCTGCACCTCGGCTGCGATCTGGATGCTGCTGCAGGCCGAGTTCCTCGCCATCGTGCTGGTGCTGGTCTACGTCGGCGCGGTGATGGTGCTGTTTCTCTTCGTCATAATGATGCTCGATATCAACATCGCGCGGCTGCGGCGGGGCTTCTGGAGCTACCTGCCGCTCGGCGCCTTGGTCGCGCTGCTGCTCGTCGCCGAGATGGTGATCGTGCTCGCCGGGCGCTACGCCGGCTTCCACGACGCGCCGTCCCCTCCGCCGCTCGCCGCCGGCTACAGCAACACCAAGGAGCTCGGGCGCCTCGTCTACACCGAGTACGTCTACCCGTTCGAGATCGCCGCGGCGATCCTGCTGGTGGCGATCGTCGCGGCGATCGCGCTGACGCTGCGCCGGCGCAAGAGCAGCAAGTACCTCGACCCCGCGAAGCAGGTCAGCGTCCGGCGCGAGGACCGGGTGCGGATCGTCTCCATGCCCGCCGAAAAGAAAGAACAAGGGAAGCCGGAGTGATCTCGCTGTCGCACTACCTGGTGCTGGGCGCGATTCTCTTCGCGATCGCGGTAATCGGCATCTTTCTCAACCGCAGGAACATGATCGTGCTGCTGATGGCGATCGAGCTGATGCTGCTCGCCGTCAACATGAATTTCGTCGCGTTCTCGCATTTCCTCGACGACCCCGCCGGGCAGGTGTTCGTGTTCTTCATCCTGACGGTCGCCGCCGCCGAGTCCGCGATCGGACTGGCGATCCTGGTCGCGCTGTTCCGCAACCTGAGCACGATCGACGTCGAGGAACTGGACAGCCTCAAGGGCTGAAGCGGAAAAACATGACGAAGATGCAATGGCTCTACCTGATCGTTCCATTGGCGCCCCTGGCGGGGGCCGTCATTGCGGGCCTGTTCGGCTGGGCGATCGGGCGCCGCGGCGCGCACTGGATCACGATCGCCGGCATGCTGGTCTCGACGCTTGCCGCGGCGGCGGTGTTCCGCGACGTGCTCGACGGCAATCTCTACGACGGCCCGGTCTACACCTGGCTCGTGTCGGGCGACATCCGCTTCGAGGTCGGGTTCCTGATCGATCGCCTCTCCGCCACCATGATGCTGGTGGTGTCCTTCGTGTCGCTGATGGTGCACATCTACACCATCGGCTACATGGCGGAGGACCCCGGATACCAGCGCTTCTTCAGCTACATCTCGCTGTTCACGTTCTTCATGCTGATGCTGGTGGCGTCGAACAACTTTCTCCAGCTCTTCTTCGGCTGGGAAGGCGTGGGGCTCATGTCCTATCTCCTGATCGGCTTCTGGTACCAGCGCCCGAGCGCGATCTACGCCCAGCTGAAGGCGTTCCTGGTGAATCGCGTCGGGGACTTCGGCTTCCTGCTCGGGATCGCCCTGGTGCTCATGTACTTCGGCACGCTCGACTACGCGACGGTATTCCGGGGCGCGCCCGCGCTCGCCGCCAACACCATCGAGGTCCTGCCCGGGACGGCGTGGTCCCTGATGACGGTGATCTGCCTGCTCCTTTTTGTCGGCGCCATGGGCAAGAGCGCGCAATTTCCCCTCCACGTGTGGCTGCCCGACTCGATGGAGGGCCCGACGCCGATCTCGGCGCTGATCCACGCCGCGACCATGGTGACGGCGGGCATCTTCATGGTCGCGCGCATGTCGCCGCTCTACGAGCACTCGGAGACCGCGCTCTCCGCGGTGATGGTGATCGGGGCGATCACCGCGCTGTTCATGGCGCTCGTCGCCATCGTGCAGAACGACATCAAGCGTGTGGTGGCGTATTCCACGCTGTCGCAGCTCGGCTACATGACGGTGGCGCTGGGCGCCTCCGCCTACGCCGCGGGCATCTTCCATCTCATTACCCACGCCTTCTTCAAGGCGCTGCTGTTCCTGGGGGCGGGCTCGGTCATCATCGCCCTTCACCACCAGCAGGACATGCGGCGCATGGGGGGCCTCGCCCGATACCTGCCGGTCACCTATGTGACCACGCTGATCGGGGCGATCTCGAGCGCGGGCATACCGGGCTTCGCCGGCTTCTTCTCCAAGGACTCGATCATCGAGGCGGCGCAGCTCTCGAAGCTGCCCGGCTCGGGGCTTGCCTACTTCGCGGTGCTCGTCACCGTGTTCGTGACGGCGCTCTACACCTTCCGGCTGGTGTTCATGACGTTCCACGGGGCGGAGCGCTTTCGCGAGGACCGCGGGGAGCTTCACGCCGATCACGGCCAGGGGAAAAGCGGCCACGATGAACGCGGACACGCGCCCGCTGGGCATCTCCATGGATCGGGGACGGTGTCGCACGCGGACCCGGCCGCCTCCGGGGTCACATCCCCCATCCCTCACTCCTTCCCTCTCTCCCGAGGGGAGAGAGGAAGGCTCGAGCCTCCCTTCTCCATTCGGGAGAAGGGCGGGGATGAGGGGATTGGGGCCCCTGTTCCGCCCTCCGGCGGCCTCCACGAGTCCCCGGCGGTGGTGACGGTTCCGCTCGTCCTGCTTGCGATCCCCTCCGTCTGCGCCGGGTGGGTGATAGGGCCGGTGCTGTTCGGCGGCTATTTCGGCGACGCGATCGCGGTCGCCCCGGCGCACGACGTGCTGGGCGAGATGGGCAGACATTTCCAGGGCGTCGCCGCGATGATGGCCCACGGTCTCGCGACGCCCGCCCTGTGGCTCGCGCTCGCCGGCATCGCGACCGCCTGGTACCTCTACCTCAGGAGGCCGGACCTGCCGGATGTGATCCAGGGGAAGTTCAGGTTCATCTACACCATACTCGAGCGCAAGTACGGCTTCGACGAGGCCTACCAGTGGCTGTTCGGGGACGGCGCGGTGCGCGTCGGCACCGGGCTTTGGAAGGGCGGCGACATGGCGGTCATCGACGGCGTGTTCGTCGACGGCTCGGCGCGGGCGGTCAACTGGTTCGCCGCGGTGATCCGCTTTTTGCAGTCCGGGTTCATCTATCACTACGCCTTCGCCATGATCATCGGCGTCCTGGTGCTGCTCACGATGATCTTCATCGCCTGAGTCCCCATGCTCGGATTCAACCTCCTTAACCTCGCCATCTGGATCCCGATCGTGGCGGGAGCCGCGGTGCTCGCCACCGGCTCCGACCGCAAAGCCGGCGCCGCGCGCGTGATCGCTCTCGTTGGCGCCGTGCTTGGCTTTGCGGTGACGCTGCCGCTCTACGCGCGTTTCGACCCTCTTGCGAGCGGCTTCCAGTTCACCACCATCCGGCCGTGGATCGAGACCTTCAACGTCAATTACCACCTCGGCATCGACGGCGTGTCGCTGCTCTTGATCCTCCTCAACAGCTTCACCACCGTGCTGGTCGTGATCGCCGGCTGGGAGGTGATCCGGGAGCGCGTCGCCCAGTACATGGCGGCGTTCCTGTTCCTGTCCGGGTTCATGAACGGGGTCTTCTGCGCCCTCGACGCGCTCCTGTTCTACGTGTTCTTCGAGGCGACGCTGATCCCGATGTTCGTCATCATCGGCATGTGGGGCGGCCCGAACCGGGTCTACGCCGCGTTCAAGTTCTTCCTCTACACGCTGGCGGGGTCGCTGCTCTTGCTGGTGGCGCTGATCTATCTCTACAACGTGTCCGGCGGCAGCTTCTCGCTGCTCGATTATTACCAGCTGCCGCTCGCCCTGGTGCCCCAGATCCTGATCTTCATCGCGTTCATGACGTCGTTCGCGGTCAAGGTGCCGATGTGGCCGGTGCACACCTGGCT
>JBOIEM010000035.1:0-24769 GCA_050741115.1 Burkholderiales bacterium | reverse complement strand
CCGAGGAAGTCGCCTAGCGCGCCGAGCAGCCCGCCGCCCGCACCGGCAGGCTGTCCTGCCCCCGCGGCTGGGCCAGCTGCCGTGCCGGTTCGCTGGGCCACGTGCTGCGCGAGCTTCTCGTACGCCGACTCGCGGTCCTCGGTCTTGTCGTAGGTGCCGGCGAGGGGAGAGCCCTTGATGAGCTTCTCCCGCTCCTGCGCGGTGATCGGGCCGATGCGCGTGCCCGGCGGCACCACGAAGGCGCGCTCCACGATCGTGGGACGCCCCTTTTCATCGAGCATCGAGACCAACGCTTCCCCCACGCCCAGCTCGGTAATTGCCGTCTCCACGTTCAATTTGGGATTCGCCCGCAGCGTAGTCGCCGCGGACTTGACCGCCTTCTGATCGCGTGGCGTGAAGGCGCGCAGCGCGTGCTGCACGCGGTTGCCGAGCTGGCCGAGCACGGTGTCGGGAATGTCGAGGGGATTCTGCGTCACGAAATAGACGCCGACGCCCTTGGAGCGGATGAGCCGCACCACCTGCTCGACTTTCTCCAGCAGAGCCGGCGGCGCGTCGGTGAACAGCAGGTGCGCCTCGTCGAAGAAGAACACGAGTTTGGGCTTTTCCGGGTCGCCCACTTCCGGCAGCTCCTCGAACAGCTCCGAGAGCAGCCACAGCAGGAGCGTCGAGTAGAGCTTGGGCGCGGACATCAGCTTGTCGGCGGCGAGGACGTTGACGACGCCGCGGCCGCGCCCGTCGGTCTGCATGAGGTCCTGGAGGTTGAGCGCGGGTTCGCCGAAGAACTTGTCGGCGCCCTGCTGATCGAGGGTCAGCAGTCCGCGCTGGATCGCGCCGATCGAGGCCGAGGAGATGTTTCCGTACTGCGTGGTGAACTGTTTCGCGTTGTCGCCGACATGGGCGAGCATCGCGCGCAGGTCCTTGAGATCGAGCAGCAGCAGCCCGTTGTCGTCGGCGATCTTGAAGGCGAGGGTGAGCACGCCCGCCTGCGTCTCGTTGAGACCCAGCATGCGCGCGATGAGCAGCGGACCCATTTCCGAGATCGTGGTGCGCACGGGGTGGCCCTGGCTCCCGAACGCATCCCAGAACACGACCGGGCACGCTTCGAACTTCACGTCCTTCAACTTGAGGCTCTCGATGCGCTCCTTGATCTTGCCCTTGAGCTCGCCCGGCTGCGACTGGCCGGCCAGATCGCCCTTGACGTCGGCCATGAACACCGGCACGCCGATGCGGGAGAGGCCTTCGGCGATCCGCTGCAGGGTCACCGTCTTGCCGGTGCCGGTCGCGCCGGCGATCAACCCGTGGCGGTTCGCGCACTGCGGCAGGAGATGGAGGTCGGACCCGGCTTTGGCGATCAGCAGCGGTTCTGGCATGACGCCTCCGCATGATAAAATTTGACCTATTTTAGCGGTTTGGTTTGCAGTTCGCAGGGTCGGCAAGATGGCAGGTCACAGCAAGTGGGCCAACGTCCAGCACCGCAAGTACCGGCAGGACGCGAAACGCGGCAAGATCTTCACCCGCTTGATCAGGGAAATCACGGTCGCCGCGCGGATGGGCGGGGGCGACCCCGACTCCAACCCGCGGCTGCGGTTGGCGGTTGACAAGGCCTACGCCCACAACATGCCCAAGGAGAACGTCGAGCGCGCGATCAAGCGCGGTAGCGGCGGCCTCGACGGGGCGAATTACGAGGAAATCCGCTACGAGGGCTACGGCGCCGGCGGCGCGGCGGTCATGGTGGACTGCATGACGGACAACAGGACGCGCACCGTGGCGGACGTGCGCTCGACCTTCACCAAGCACGGCGGGAACCTGGGCGGGGAGGGATCGGTCGCGTTTCTCTTCAAGCATTGCGGGCAGCTCGTGTTCGCGCCCGGCACGAGCGAGGACGCGCTCATGGAGGCCGCGATCGACGCGGGCGCGGAAGACGTCATCGCCAACGACGACGGCAGCATCGAGGTCGTGACTGCGCCCAACGATTTCGTCGCCGTCAGGACCGCGCTGGGGGAGAAGGGCTTCCGGGCGGCGCTCGCCGAGGTGACGTTCAAGCCCACGGCCGAAAACGCGATGAAGGGCGAGGAGGCGGCGCGCATGCAGAAGCTCATCGACGCGCTCGAAGGCATCGACGACGTGCAGGAAGTCTATACAACAGCCGTGATCGAGCAGCCGGCTTGAGCGGGCGCGCCCCCACACGCATACTCGGGATCGATCCGGGGCTGGCGGTCACCGGATACGGCATCCTCGACAAGAACAGCGACAAGCTTGTTTACGTTACCAGCGGCCGTATCCGCACGCCGCATGGAAATCTGGCGCTCCGTCTCAAGGCCATACTCGAGGGCCTGGCCGAGGTCATCGCGGCCCACCACCCGGCGCAGATCGCGCTCGAGAAGGTCTTCGTCAACGTCAATCCCCAGTCCACGCTGCTGCTCGGACAGGCGCGCGGCACGGCGATCTGCGCCGCGGTGCTGCACGGCCTGCCGGTCGCGGAGTACACTGCGCTGCAGGTGAAGCAGGCCGTGGTGGGCAACGGCCACGCGCAGAAGCGCCAGGTGCAGGACATGGTCCGGCGGCTGCTGCAGCTGCGCGGGTATCCGAGCCCGGACGCCGCCGACGCGCTTGCCTGTGCGATCTGCCACGCGCACGGCGGGCAGGGGCTCGGCCGGCTCGCGACGGCGGGCTTTCGCATGAAGCGCGGCCGCCTTGTCTGAGATGGGGATGACTACGCGCAGGGCAGCAAAGAGTCGAGGGCTATCCCTAAGTGCTTTTTCCATTTTGGGGTATCCATGATCGGGCGCATCCACGGCCGCCTCGTCGAGAAGCACCCGCCGCAGATCGTGGTGGACGTGCAGGGCGTGGGATACGAGCTCGACGTGCCGATGAGCACCTTCTACCAGCTGCCCGCGACCGGCGCGGAAGTCTCGCTCTTCACCCACCTGGTCGTGCGCGAGGACGCGCACCAGCTCTTCGGCTTCGCCACCGAGCCCGAGCGGCGGGCGTTCCGGCAGCTCCTCCGGATATCCGGCATCGGCGCGCGCACGGCGCTCTCCGTCCTGTCCGGGCTCTCGGTCGCGGACCTGCGCGAGGCCGTCAACGCCCAGGACGGCGGCCGGTTGACGAAGATACCCGGCATCGGCAGGAAGACCGCCGAGCGCCTGCTGCTGGAGCTGCGCGACAAGATCGACGCGGTAGCGGCGACGTCGGCGGCGGCAAAGGGCGACGGGCAGGCGGGCGACATCACCGATGCGCTGCTCGCGCTTGGCTATAATGAACGCGAGGCGGGGTGGGCGCTCAAGCAACTGCCCGCCGGCCTCAACGTCACGGAAGGCATACGCCAGGCCCTCAGGATTCTGTCGAAGCAGTGATGCCCCTCACCGATCACGGGTTCTGAATGATCGAGACCGACCGCCTGATCTCCACCGCGCCGGCCTCGGCGCAGGAAGAGGCGCTCGAGCGCACGCTGCGGCCGAAGCTGCTCGAGGAATACGTCGGGCAGGAAAAGATCCGCAGCCAGCTCAGCGTCTTCATCGAGGCCGCGCGCCGGCGCAAGGAGGCGCTCGACCACGTTCTCCTGTTCGGGCCCCCGGGCCTCGGCAAGACCACGCTCGCCCACATTATCGCGCGCGAGATCGGCGTGAATCTCCGCCACACGTCCGGACCGGTGCTGGAGCGTCCGGGCGACCTCGCCGCGATCCTCACCAATCTCGAGCCGAACGACGTGCTGTTCATCGACGAGATCCACCGGCTGCCGCCGGTGGTGGAGGAGATCCTCTATCCGGCGCTCGAGGACTACCAGATCGACATCATGATCGGCGAGGGTCCCGCCGCGCGCTCGGTCAAGCTCGATCTCCCGGCGTTCACGCTGGTCGGCGCGACCACGCGCGCGGGCATGCTCACCAATCCCCTGCGCGACCGCTTCGGCATCGTGGCGCGGCTCGAGTTCTACTCGTTCGACGAGCTGAAGCGCATCGTGCAACGCTCGGCGAAGCTGCTCGGGATCGAGGTGAGCGCCGAGGGCGCGCACGAGATCGCCGGCCGCTCGCGCGGCACGCCGCGCGTCGCGAACCGCCTGCTGCGCCGCGTGCGCGACTTCGCCGAGGTGAAGGCGAAGGGCAAGGTGACGCGCGAGGTGGCGGATGCCGCGTTGAAGCTGCTCGACGTGGACGCGATCGGGCTCGACGTCATGGACCGCAAGCTCCTCCTCGCCGTGATCGAGAAATTCGCCGGGGGCCCGGTCGGCATCGAGAACCTCGCCGCGGCGATCGGCGAGGAGCGCGACACCATCGAGGACGTGCTCGAGCCCTATCTCATCCAGCAGGGCTACCTGCAGCGCACCTTGCGCGGCCGCATGGCGACCGTCTCCGCCTACCGCCACTTCGGGCTCGCGCAGCCCTCCCGTTCCGGCACGCCCGACCTCTGGGAACGGCCCAAAGAGTGATGCGCCCGAAGCGCTCCTCGCGCATCGCTCATTCCTCATCACCCATCACTTTCGAGTGGCCGGTCCGGGTCTACTACGAGGACACCGATCTCGGCGGAGTGGTCTATTACGCGAACTACCTGAAGTTCATGGAGCGCGCGCGCACCGAGTGGCTGCGCGCGCTGGGCTTCGAGCAGACGGCGCTGGCGCGGGATCACGGCGTGGTATTCGTCGTGAGCTCGCTCACGATCGATTACCTTAGAGCCTGTAACACAATGAAACACGTGTGCGTTGCGAGCCAGAATTGGCGATGGCGCGAAGCGAGGTGCAGCCAATATGTCGATATTGGCAAGCCGAGCGACAAAGCCAGCGCCGATTGTGGCCGCAACCCCTTGCGGGCTGGCACGAATTTTGGCGCATGACTTTGTCGCGAGCCACTTGCTTAGTCGGTCTAAGCGGCATGTCTCGCTTCGCGTCCTGAGCCAAAATCGTGACAGCGCATCACGCGATTCATTGTGTTACAGGCTCTTAGCCGGCCGCCTTCAACGACGAGCTCACCGTGACCGTGGAACTCGAGCGGCTCGGAGCGGGACAAATCGTATTGAAGCAGACGATCGCGCGCGCGGCGGATGCGCTCGCGACGGCGAGCGTGCGGCTCGGCTGCGTCAACACGGCCACGTTCCGGCCCGTTAGAATACCGGGGCCGGTCCTCGCCGGGATAGGAAAGAGCCCGTGAACCCCACCGTGACCCACGACATGTCGGTGCTTTCGCTCGTGACCGGCGCCAGCGTGCTGGTGCAGTTCGTCATGGTGATACTCGCGCTCGCTTCCCTTCTTTCCTGGTACTACATCTTCCTCAAGATGTTCACGCTGAGCCGCGCCGCCCGGCTCGCCGACGATTTCGAGCGGGCGTTCTGGAGCGGGGCCGCGTTGACCGACCTCTACCAGCGCGCGGTCGAGAAGCGCCGTCCCGTGGGCGGCCTCGAGCGCATTTTCGAATCGGGCTTCCGCGAGTTCATCAAGCTGCGCAAACCCGACATGGATGTCGGCAACGTCATGGACGGCGTGCGGCGCGCGATGCGCGCGACCTACCAGCGCGAGATGGAGCGGCTCGAGTCCTCCCTCCCGTTCCTCGCGTCGGTCGGCTCGGTCAGCCCCTATATCGGGCTGTTCGGCACGGTCTGGGGGATCATGAACTCGTTCAGGAGCCTCGCCAACGTCGCGCAAGCGACGCTCGGCGCGGTGGCGCCGGGGATCGCGGAAGCGCTGATCGCCACCGCCATGGGCCTGTTCGCGGCGATTCCCGCCGTGGTGGCGTACAACCGGTTCGCCGGGGACATCAACCGCTTCGCCACGCGCTGCGATTCGTTCATGGAGGAGTTCTCCAATATCCTCCAGCGGCAAGTCCATTAGACGGCGGGTCATGCGGCAAGGGTGAGGCAATGCTGATCGAGAGACGCTCCGGCAGAAGGCTGATGAACCAGATCAACGTCGTGCCCTACATCGACGTGATGCTGGTGCTGCTGGTGATCTTCATGGTCACGGCGCCGCTCATCAACCCCGGCCAGATCGAGCTGCCCTCGGTGGGCAAGACCTCCGATCCCCCGGTGCTTCCAATGGAGGTTTCGATCCGCGCCGACGGCTCGCTGTGGCTGCGCGACCGTTCGCGCTCGATGCAGGAGAGCCGGGTCACGCGCAACCAGCTGCTCGCGGCGATCCGCCAGAAGCAGAAGCGGAGCCCGGAGCAGGCGGTGGTGATCTCGGCGGACAAGGACGTGCGCTACGAGTCGGTGCTGGAAGTCATGGACATGCTGCAGCAGAACCAGGTGCGCAAGGTGGGGCTCCTCGCCAAGCCGCGGTCGCCATGACGACCTACACCCACGAAACCCCGAACGAGAAGGCGATCTCCGGCGCGCTCGCGCTGGTGATGCACGCGCTGTTCTTCGCGCTGCTCGTGTTCGGCGTCGCGTGGCAGAAACGCGAGGCCGCCCCGATGGTGGCGGAGCTGTGGGGGAGCCTGCCCGTGCCCAAGGCCGCGCCGCCGCCTCCGCCCGTTGTCGAGCCGAAGCCCGTGCCCAAGGTCGAGCCCGAGCCCGTGCCCAAAGTCGAGCCCAAGCCCGCGCCGAAGCCCATCCCCAAGGCCGATATCGCGTTGCAGGAGAAAAAAGAGAAAGAGCGCAAGGCGAAGGAGATGGAGCTTGCCGAGAAGAAGAAGCGCGAGGAACGGGAGCTCGCCGAGAAGAAGAAGCGCCAGGAGCAGGCGCGGCTCGAGGCCCTGAAGCAGCAGCAGGCGAAGGAAGCCGCGGAGCAGCTCGCCCGCGAGCAGGACGAGGCGCTGAGAAAGATCGCCCAGAGCCAGGCCGCCGCCCAGGCGCGGCTGGTGGACGAGTACAAGCGCCGCATCGCCGACCGGATCAGGCGCTTCATCATCGAGCCGGCGAGCCTGCAGGGCAATCCCGAGGTCGAGTTCGACGTCGTCGTGCTGCCGGGCGGCGAGGTGCTCGACGCGAGGATCCGCAAGGCGAGCGGGCAGGCGCCATGGGACAGCGCCGTCGAGCGCGCGATCCGCCGCGCGCAGCCCCTCCCGCTCCCACCGCCGGAGTCGGGGCTCATGAGGGAATTCCGGGAACTCAATCTGAAATTCCGGCCCAAAGAATAAGTCCGGCGGTCCCGCGCCTGTCGCCATGCGACGACATGCCGCGGGGACGCGCGGCGAGGCCAACG
Organism: Burkholderiales bacterium; assembly: GCA_050741115.1. Classification (GTDB taxonomy): domain Bacteria; phylum Pseudomonadota; class Gammaproteobacteria; order Burkholderiales; family SG8-41; genus SG8-41. Next base: position 17,637 of record JBOIEM010000035.1, on the reverse strand, counting down.
GCTATAATTCGCCCGATGAAGACGAGCTGGCTGCATCGCCTGGTCTGCGCTGTTGCCATCCTGGTCCCGCTTGCGCCGGTTTCCTCCGCACGCGCCGCCCTCACCATCGAGATCATCGGGACCGGCACCGCCCAGTATCCCATCGCCGTCGTGCCCTTCCGGGCGGAAACCGGACTGGCACAGCCGGTCACGTCCGTGATTGCCGCCGACCTCGCCCGGAGCGGGCTGTTCCGGATAGTCGACTCCGGCGGGTTGAACCCCCTCCCGCACGAGCCGCAGGACCTCAATTACTCGGTCTGGCGCGCGCGCGCCGCGGATGCCGTCGTGATCGGTTCGGTATCGCCGCTGGCGGACGGCCGCTACGACGTGCGATTCAGGCTGATGGATGTCTCGAAGCAGGCGCAGTTGACGGGCTTCGCGTACACGGCGAACGCAAACCAGTTGCGGCTCACCGCGCACCGCATCGCCGACGTCGTCTACGAGGCCCTGACCGGCGCCAAGGGCGTCTTCAGCACCCGCATCGCCTACATCGTCAAGAAAGGCAAACGCTACGAGCTGCAGGTCGCGGACGCCGACGGCTATGGCGCGCAGACGGTGCGCTGGTCGGACGAGCCGATCCTCTCGCCGTCGTGGTCGTCCGACGGCATGCACCTCGCCTACGTGTCCCTGGAGCGCAAGAAGCCGGTCGTCTACGTGCAGTCCCTGATGACGGGCCGCTACCAGGCCGTGGCGAACCACTGGGGCAGCAACAGCGCACCGGCGTGGTCCCCCGACGGCCGGCGCCTTGCCGTCGTGCTGTCCAAGGACGGCAGCTCGCAGATCTATTTCATCAACACCGACGGGAAAGGGGAGCCGCGGCGGATGACCTTCAGTGCCGCGATCGACACCGAGCCGAACTTCTCGCCCGACGGGGAGCAGATGCTGTTCACCTCCGACCGCGGAGGCAGCCCCCAGATCTACGGCATGCCGGTCGCGGGCGGCGAAGCGCGCCGACTCACCTTCGAGGGCAGCTACAACGTGACGCCGCGCTTCAGCCCCGACGGCAAGAGCTTCACCTTCATCCAGAGGAACGGCGGGCGCTTCAACGTCGCGGTCCAGGACCTGGCGACGCGGCAGGTGCAGGTGCTGACCGACGGCATCATCGACGAGTCGCCGAGCTTCGCGCCGAACGGACGGATGATCCTCTACGCGACCGAGGTGAGGGGGCGCGGCGTACTGTCCGCGGTCTCGAGCGACGGCCGGGTGAAGCAGCGGTTGACGGAGGAAGCCGCCGATGTACGGGAGCCCGCATGGGGCCCCTTCCCGAAATGACACCACACGCGAGGTACCACACCATGAAGAGACTACTGACAGCAACGGTGACTGTTTTCCTGCTGGCGCTTGCGGGCTGCGCCACCACCCCGAGCGAACAGCCCGGCGCCGCGGTCGAGGATCGCGGAAAACCGGTCGGGCCGCCTTCGCCCGTGCCCGCCAAGCCCGATACCGGCGCGAAGCCGCTCGTGGACAAGCCGCTGGGAGCCGCGGCGCTCAGGGACCCCGGCAACATCCTGTCCCGGCGCAACGTCTATTTCGATTTCGACTCCAATCTGGTCAAGGACGAGTTCCGGCCCCTGGTGACGGCGCACGCCCGCTACCTGCAGCAGAATCCGGGCGCGAGGATGCGCATCGAGGGCCATGCTGACGAGCGCGGCAGCCGCGAGTACAACATCGCGCTCGGCCAGCGCCGCTCGGAGGCGGTGAGGCAGATGATGCAGCTGCTCGGGGCCCGGCCGGACCAGATCGAGCCGGTGAGCTTCGGCGAGGAGAAACCCCGGGCCACGGGGCACGACGAGCCTTCGTGGGCCGAGAACCGGCGGGGGGACATCGTCTATCAGGGCGAATGAGGCGTGACGGGTGAGTCGTGACCGGTGACTGGAGAAGAGCGGCGGTTTTCGCCGTCGCGCTCGCCTCCGCGCTGACGGGGCCGTCCGCCCGGGCGCAGCTGTTCGGCGGCGATGATGTGGCGCGCAGGCAGATCGCCGAGCAGTCGAAGCGCCTCGATGAGCTCTCGGCGCGCCTGGAGCGCATGGAGGAGTCGCTCAAGGGCGCCAATCCCGCGCTCGATCTGGCGCAGCAGATCGAGCGGCTGCGCCAGGAGCTGATGCAGCTGCGCGGCCAGATCGAGGTCGTCGGCAACGACATCCAGATGGCGGCGAAGCGCCAGCGGGACATGTACGTGGACCTCGACACGCGCATGAAGCGCATCGAGCAGCAGGCCGCGGAGAGCCCCGCGCCCGCCCAGCCTCGTGCGGCGGGCGCAGCCGCTCCGGCCGTTGCCGGGACCGCCGCCGCAACCGGGGCCGCGTCGGCAACGGCGGCCCCGGCCGCGGACAAGGAGACGCGCGCGTACGAGGCTGCGCAGGCGCAGCGCAAGGCCGGCAACTTCCAGGGCGCGATCGCGGGATTCCGGAATTTCCTCGCCCAGTATCCGAAGAGCCCTCTCGCCCACCGCGCCCAGTACTGGATCGGCGATTCCTACTACAACCTGCGGGAATTCAAGAACGCCATCGCGAGCCAGCAGAGGCTGATTGGGGCCTATCCCAACAGTCCCTCGGTCCCGGACGCGCAGCTCAACATCGCGAGCTCGCAAGCCGAGCTCGGTGACGCCGCGGGCGCCCGCAGGACGCTCGACAAGCTCGTCGCGCGCTATCCCACGAGCGAGGCGGCGGAGAAGGCGCGGCGGCGTCTCGCTACGCTCAAGTAATGCCGCGTCGCGCGGTGGTGCTGCTGTCCGGCGGGCTCGATTCCACCACCACGCTCGCGATCGCGCGCTCCGAAGGGTACGAGAATCACTGCCTCACGATCGACTATGGCCAGCGCCACCGCGCCGAGCTCGCCGCCGCCGCGCGCGTCGCGAGCGCCCTGGGCGCGGCGAGCCACAAGGTGCTGAACATCGACCTCGCCGCCGTCGGCGGCTCCGCGCTGACCGATCGGCGCGTCGTCGTTCCCGAGGCGCCGACTAAGGGCATACCCGTCACCTACGTTCCCGCGCGCAATACCATCCTGCTGTCGCTGGCGCTTGCCTGGGCCGAAGTGCAGGGGGCGCAGGACCTCTTCTTCGGCGCCAACGCGGTCGACTACTCCGGCTACCCCGACTGCCGGCCCGAATACATGCGCGCATTCGAGGCGCTTGCCAATCTCGCCACCCGGGCTGCGGTCGAGGGGCACGGGCTCACTCTGCACACCCCCATCATCGAGCTCACCAAGGCTGAGATCATCCGCCACGGCACGGCGCTCGGGGTGGATTACGGGCTTACCGTGTCCTGCTACCAGCCGGCGGAGGACGGGCGCGCGTGCGGGCGTTGCGACGCGTGCCGGCTGCGGCGCGCAGGATTCGAGGCGGCGGGGATCCCCGACCCCACCCGCTACCGCTGAAGGGGCTCTGTCATTCCCGCGCAGGCGGGTATCCCCTTCCCCCGCTTGCGGGGGAAGGTAGGATGGGGGCGTGACGTTACTGGGTCCCCGCCTTGGCGAGGACGACCGTATTAAACTAGTGCAATGCAGATGACGATTCATCTCCAGGTGCTGGCGGCGGTATTCGCCGCCGCCGTCATCCTCGGCGCGGTCACCAGCAAGACCCAGTTCTGCGCCATGGGCGCGGTTTCCGACTGGGTGAACATCGGGGATACCGGGCGCATGCGCGCCTGGGTGTTTTCGATGGCGGTGGCGCTCGCCGGCGTGATCGCGCTCGAGGCGTTGGGCGTCGTCAACCTCTCGGGCGAGACCTTTCCGCCCTACCGCACCGCGAACTTCGCCTGGATTCGCTATCTTCTGGGCGGCCTGATGTTCGGCGTCGGCATGACGCTCGCGAGCGGCTGCGGCAACCGCACGCTGGTGCGCATCGGCGGCGGCAATCTGAAGTCGCTCGTGGTGGTCGCGATCTTCGCGACCTGCGCCTACCTGATGCTGTGGACGCCGCTCTACGAGAAGGCGTTCCTGCCGTGGGTCGCGGCCACCACGGTCAACCTGCAGAGTTACGGCGTGGCGAACCAGGAGCTCGGCACGATCCTCGCCGGCATGTTCGGCATGGGCCGCTCGCAGGCGCTGAACCTCGCCGTCGCGGCGGCGGTCGCGGCGGGGATGGTGGTTTTCTGCTTCAGGTCGGCCGACTTCCGCAGTGAGCGGGATCACATCCTGGGCGGGGCGGTGGTGGGACTGGCGATAATCTTCGGCTGGTGGCTGACGGGCGGCGCGATCGGGCGCGAGTGGCGGGAGTACGCCGACATGGCGTCCGTGGTGCCGAGCCGGGTGCAGGTGCAGTCCTACACCTTTGTCAGCCCAATGGGCGACACGCTGCGCTACCTGTTAGATCCTCTCAACCTCTCGCTCGTCAACTTCGGCGTGATGGCGCTCGCCGGCGTGATCCTCGGCTCCTCGCTGTGGGCGACATTCTCCGGCCAATTCCGCATCGAGTGGTTCGCGTCCTGGGCGGACTTCGCCAATCACGCGGTGGGCGCGGCGCTGATGGGCATCGGCGGCGTGCTCTCCATGGGCTGCACCTTCGGGCAGGCGATCACCGGCGTCTCCACCCTCGCCATCGGCTCCATCCTCACATTCTTCGCCATCGTCATCGGCGCCGCCGGGACGATGAAATATCAATACTGGCGCATTGAAAGAGAGGCGTGACGAGTGACGAGCGATGAGCGTCGCCGGCAACGCCAGCCCCAAGGTCTCGTCACCCGCCACCCATCACGCTTTTCAAGGCAGCGGCGCGCCTGTAGAATGCGCCGCTTTTCGTAGGGCGGTTAGCTCAGTTGGTAGAGCAGCGGACTTTTAATCCGTTGGTCGGGGGTTCGAATCCCCCACCGCCTACCAACCCTTATTCCGGACGCAGCGCGCCGGAATAAGTCCGCCCGTTCGAGACGGACGGAGCCCGCCGCTCAACGGGCGGCAGTTGATTTCCGCGTTGTATACTATTTCCCTTCACGTGCCGGTTGCGTGACCGCCGGGTATCACGGAGGGCCTATGACCTACTTCGTGGAAGGATTGAGCGGGCACACCGAGCCCGAAACCAGAGTTCGCCGGATCGGCGAGTACGAATCGCTGCCTGACGCCATCGCGGCCGCGAAGCGGCTGGTGGACGGGTACCTGCGGCGCGAATACAAGCCCGGCATGGAGCCGCGGACGCTGCTCTCCCGCTACCAGGACCAGGGCGAGCATCCCTACATCTTCCGCGACGACGACACGACCTTCAACGTCCCGGGATTCAACCACATTCACTACGCTACGACGCGCAGCGGCGACCTCTGCGCCGGGAAGAAGTAGCAACGCGCCTGCGTCGCGGAGGCGGCGTCGTTTCGCGGCGCCGTTTTTCATTGGTCGCGGAGCAACGGGGGAAAATCTGGCCATCGATCGCATCGAGGTTCGGGTCACCGACCTGCCCCTACGGCTGCAGCGCGAGATCTCGAGCGGCTCGTACGACACCGGCCCTGCCGGCACGCTCCTCGGCAAGCCGGTGCTGGTCAGCCTCCACGCTGACGGGGTGACAGGCTACGGGCAAATACGCCCGATCAGCCCCGGCCACTTCATGCCGGACACCGTGCACAGCGTGGTCGGCGCCATCACCGATATCTACGGCCCGCGGCTGATCGGACGAGACCTGCTCGACACGGAATCCCTGCTTGCCCGGTTCGACCAGGCGCTGCCCGCCAACATGAACGCGCGCGCGGCGCTCGATCACGCGCTGCACGACGCCATCGGCAAGGCGCTGAAGCTGCCCGCGTACCAGCTTCTCGGGGGCTTGTGCCAGAAACGCATCCCGCTGGAGTGGTCGGTGAGCATGGCGGCCGACCCCGGCAGGATGGTGGCCGACGCCGAGCGCGCGCTGCGGCAGTTCGGCATCAGCGTGCTGTGCCTGAAGGCGGGCGGCAAGGGCGGCTGGCGGCGCGATGTGGAGAATTTCATCACGGTGCGCAAGGCCGTGGGCGGGGACGTGGTCATGGGCGTCGATCCGAACGAGGGCTGGACCGTGTCGGAAGCGATCCGCGCCATTCACGAACTCGCTCCCCATCGCCTCGGCTACCTCGAGCAGCCGGTCAAGCGCCAGAACATCGCCGGCATGGCCGCGCTGCGGCGCGAGCTTGCGGGCGTGCCGCTGATGGCGGACGAGGGCGTGATGACGCTCGGCGACGCCTGGGCGCTCGCGCAAGCGGAGGCGGTGGACGTGTTCTGCGTCAAGCTCTACAAGATGGGCGGGCTGCGCGCGGCGAAGAAGATCGCGGCGGTCGCCGAGGCCGCCGGCATCCAGTTGAACGTCGGCGGGCTCGCGGTGTATTCCCAGCTCGAAGCCGCGGCCGGCGCGCATTTCTACGCGAGCACGCCGGAGCGCCTCGTCATGCCCGCGGCCGAATTCATCTTCGGGCTCGGTGTGCTGGGGCCCGATCCTCTGGTGGGTGACAGCGACTTCGTGATCCGCGACGGCCACGTCACGCCGCCCGCGCGCCCCGGGCTCGGCATCACCGTGGACGAGCGCGCGGTCGAACGCCTCACACTGAAGCGCGAGGTCGTAACGTGAGCATGAAGGAGAGAAAAATGGTCACCTCCCGCGCGCGGCGGCTGCGCGACCTCCTGCAGCGCCGCGACAAGGTGCTCGTCGTGCTGCACCCGCCGACCGCCACGCACGCGCGCATCATGGAGCGTGCCGGCTGCGAGGCCGGGTTCGTCGGCACCAGCGGCGTAGTCGGCGCCTACACCGGCCTTGCCGACGTCGGCACCGCGACCATGACCGAATGCGTGCAGATCGCCGGCTGGATCGCGCAGAGCGTGAGCTTTCCGGTGATCATGGACGGCGACACCGGGCACGGCGGGATCATGGCGGTGCGGCGCATGGTGCGCGAGTGCATCCGCGCGGGCATCGCGGGCGTTCGCATAGACGACCAGCCGATCGAGGGCAAGCGCAAGACCCAGAGCGCGGGCGTCGAGGTGGTGCCGCTCGAGCAGGCGGTTGCGCGCTACCGCGCCGCGGTGGAGATGAAGAACGAGCTCGATCCCGAGTTTGTCGTGATGGCGCAGTGTTACGCGCGCGACGCCGGGAATGGCGGGCTGGAGGATTGCATCCGCCGCCTGCAGGCTTACAGGAAGGATGCGGGCGTGGACTGGGTCCAGTTCGAGTCGCCGCACTCGGCGGATGAAATCAAGCGCGCGCGCGCGGCCGTCGAGGGCCCGTTCTCGTTCATGAAAGGCAGGCTGCCGCGCTACCTGGGTCTGGACGAGCACCTCGCGCTCGGCGTCAACATCGCGTGGTATCCCGCCTTCACCCATCACGTGACCTGGGCGGCGCTGTGGGATTTCATGCAGGAATTCCAGAAGCGCGGCGTCGCGGCGTGGGAGGACTTCGTGGTGGGCCGCAAGGACCGCCCATATCCGGTGCCGGAAGTCGGCCCGGATGGCGAGGGATCCGCGAAACAGCGCGAGCTCGAGGAGCGCTACCTTTCCGCGGAAACGCTGAAAAAGTACCGCCCCTAGCCAACCAGGAGGGAAAAATCATCCATGGCACGCAACGGCTTCAGGATATTCGATTCCGACACTCACGTCGGCCCGGTGATGGAAGTGCTCGACCGGCACATCGCCAGCGCCGAGAAAGCGAAACTGCCCGCGTGGGAGGAATTCAAGGCTGCCAACAAGCGCGGCAACATTACTTACACCAGGGGGCAACGCCGCTACCGCCGCCGCCTCGGCACCGCAAAGCCGGAGGACACGCCCGGCGGCTACATGGCGGGTTTCACCGGCGTGAAGCGGGAACGGGAGGCATCGCCGCTGGTGGACCACGATCCGGGGGAACGCATCAAGGACATGGACCACGAGGGCGTGGACGTCAATCTCACGCTGCCGTCGGGATGGTTCGGCACCTGGACGGCGGGCGACGATGTGGCGCTGGAGCTGGGGATGTACCGCGCCTACCACCGCTGGATGGAGGAGTATTGCGGGGCGTTCCCGAGCCGCTTGGGCGGCGTGATACTCGCCAGCGTCCGTGACGTGGAAGGCAGCGTCGCGGAGATCCGGCGGTGGGGAAAATCGCGTTGGGCGTGGGGAGTATTGCCGTACGCGCCCTACGGCACGCCGCTTGACCACCCCGACCTCGAGCCGGTCTGGGCGGCCGCGCAGGAGTTCGACCTCGCCGTCACGCTCCACACGTTCACCGTGATGCCGCCATACGCCCCGGGCGGCCTGGACACCTGGGACAACCTGTTCCTGCAACGCTCGGCCGCGCATCCCTGGTGCGGCATGCGCAACATGGCCGCGCTGATCGGCGGGGGCGTCATGGACCGCTATCCCGGGCTTCGCATCGGCACGCTTGAGGCCGGGCACGGCTGGCTGCCGTTCTGGATGAGACGCATCGACGAGCACGCGGAGACCATCCGGGCCGCGATCGCTCCGCTCAAAGGCAAGCCGAGCGAATACGTGACGGGCGGGCGCTACTTCCAGAGCATCGAGATTCCGGAAGGCGCGGGGCTTACCAATGCGGTGATGGACCTCGTGGGCGAGGGCGTGCTGATGTACGCCTCGGACTACCCCCACGGCGAGAGCCATTTCCCCAAGTCGGTCGAGCTGGTGCTCGGCTGGGACATGGCCGAAGCGCGCAGGCGCAGGCTGTTCTGGGACAATGCCGTCCGTTTCTACGCCCGTTGCGGCTTGAAATAGCAATGGAGCCGAACCTCGGAGGAGGGGCATGAAGAATCGGTGGATAGCGGCGATATGGATCGCGGCCGCGGCGGTGTCGCCCCGCACAGTTTCTGCGCAAGACCCGGCGGAGGTTTATCCCGCGCGCCCGGTGCGCGTGATCGTCGGACTTGCGCCGGGAGGGGCGACCGACATCCAGGCGCGGCTGTTCGCGCAGAAGCTCGCCGAGAACCTCGGCCGCTCGTTCGTGGTCGAGAACCGCACCGGGGCGGGTGGAACCGTCGCCTACGCGCTGGTTGCCAAGTCGCCGCCGGACGGCCACACGCTGCTCGCGGTGGCGAGCGGGTTCTCGATCTCGCCGGCCATCTATTCGAAGCTGCCGTACGATCCGCTGAAGGACCTCGCGCCGATCTCCCTGGTTGCCCAGGCACCGCTGCTCCTGGTCGCGCACCCGTCGCTGCCGGTGACTTCGGTGAAGGAGCTGCTGGCGCTGGCCAGGGCGCGGCCCGGCGTGCTGGATTTCGGCTCGGCCGGGCACGGCACGTCCACCGGCATGGCGCTGGAATTGTTCCGCACCCTGGCGAAAGTGACAGTGGTCCACGTGCCGTACAAAGGCACCGGCCAGGCGCTCATCGAAACCATTTCCGGGCAGGTGCATGCGATGTTCGGCAATCCCCTGTCCTCGCTGCAGCACGTGAATGCCGGCCGCCTGCGCGGGCTGGGCGTGACCACGGCCAGGCGCTCCACCGTGTTCCCGGAGCTGCCCACGCTCGCCGAATCGGGCGTCGCCGGCTACGAGACCGCCACCTGGTTCGGGATGCTTGCGCCGGCGGGCACGCCTGCGGCTGTCATCGGCAAGCTCAACGCGGAGCTCCTGAAGACCCTGAAGTCGCGCGACGTCCTGGATCGCCTCGCGCCGGACGGCGGCGAGCCGGTCGGCAGCACGCCCGATCAGTTTGGCCGGCACATCGCGACCGAGATCGCCCGCTGGCGCAAGGTCGTCAAGGACGCCGGCATCAAGACCGAGTAAGTCGCGCCCGGGGACGGCGAACAATTGTCGAACCATTATCTGTCGCGCGCAGTGCTCCTCGCGGCCCTGGCTGCGGTTCGGCCGGGCATCCTGCAGGCGCAGGACGTCAAGCCGTTTCCCAGCAAGCCGGTGCGCGTGATCGTGCCGCAGGCGCCGGGCGGCGCCACCGACATCCAGGCCCGCCTGTTCGCGGCGAAGATGACTCAGGGGATGGGGCAGCAATTCGTCGTCGACAACCGCGCGGGCGGCGGTGCCGCAGCCGTCGTCGCGTTCTCGCTCGCGGCGAAAGCCAACCCGGACGGCTATACGCTGCTCGCCGTCATTCCGAGCTTCACGTTTTCCCCGGCCCTGTACAAGAACTATCCGATCGACCCCATCCGGGACTTCGCGCCGGTGTCGCTGTTGACGCGCGCCCCGTATCTCCTGGTGGTCAACCCCTTGCTGTCGGCGCGATCGGTCGAAGAGCTGGTTGCCACCGCCCAAGCACAGCCGGATAAGCTGACCTTCGGAGCGGGCAACACCGGCAGCGGCACGCATCTCATCACGCTATGGTTTCTGTCGGCGGCGAAGATCCGCGCGGTCTACGTGCCCTATCGCAGCGTGGGCGTCGCCATGCTCGATCTAGTCGGGGGACGCATCGACGCTACGCTCGCGAATGTCCTGAGCGTCGGACCGTATGTGAGGTCCGGCAAGCTCCGCGTCCTCGGGATCAGCACGGCGGAGCGATCGACGGCACTGCCCGACGTGCCGACGATCGCCGAGCAAGGCGTGCCGGGATACAACGCGTCCACCTTCCACGGCTACGCCGTGCCTGCGGGCACGCCTGCGGCGATCGCGAACAAGCTCGGCGCGGAATTCGCGCGCGTCGCCAGATCTCCCGAAATCGCGGCGCGACTCTCCGATGAAGGCGGGGTGCCCATCGGCAGCACACCGCGGGAGTTCCAGTCGTTTCTTGCCGCCGAAGTTCTCATCTGGCGCAAGGTCGTGAAGGATGCCGGCATAGCCTTGCAGTAGAGCGGCGGTTCGATAAAATTCGCGCCGGTCAACGTGGTATCGTTGTCGCCGGTTTGATCACTGCGAGGCGCACGACATGTTGAATGCCGCGATCTACGGACTGGGGCGGTGGGGCAGCCGCCTGGTGGAGTCGGTGCAGGGGAGCGAAAAGATCAAGATCGTGAAGGGAATCTCCCGCGATCCGGCGAAGCACAAGGAATTTTCGCAGAAGACCGGCATCAAGGTCGTCTCATCCTACGGGCGGGTGCTGAAGGATCCCGGGATCGGCGCCGTCATCCTGGCAACGCCGCATTCGCTGCACTTGAAGCAGATCGCGCAAGCGGCGAAAGCGGGCAAGCACGTGTTCTGCGAAAAGCCGCTGACGCTCACGCGCAAGACCGCCGCGAAGGCGATCGAGGCGTGCCGGGCGGCGGGCGTGACGCTCTCCATCGGCTTCAACCGGCGCCACGCGCCGTCGTTCGTCGAGATGATGAACCGGATCCGCGCGGGCAGCATCGGCGACGTGCTGCACGTCGAGGCGACGCATTCCGGCCCGACCGGCTACAGCCTGGACGCGGCGAGCTGGCGCTCCACCCGCGCCGAGGCCCCGGCGGGGGGCATGACCGCGCGCGGCATCCACACGCTCGACGGCTTGATCCAGATCGCGGGCCCGGTTTCGAGCGTCTATGCGTTCAGCGACAAGCGCAAGCTTCCCGCCGGGATCGATATGGACGACACGACGTCGATGCTGCTCAGGTTCGCCGGCGGCGCGACCGGTTCGTTGAGCACGGTGTTCGTGACCGCCGATCTCTACCGCATGCACGTCTTCGGATCGAAGGGCTGGATCGAGATGCGCGGCGACACCGAGCTCATCACGCGCGGTCTCCAGGGCCAGCCGGAGCGGATCACGCTGCCGGCGGTGGACAAGGAAAGGGCGGAGCTGGAAGCCTTCGCCGAGGCCGTCGCGGAGAAGAAGAATTTCGTCGTGCCGCCCGATGAGGCGGTCAATGGGGTCGCGGTGCTGGAGGCGATCGTCGCCTCGGCGTCGCGCGGGAAGCCTATCCAGATCAAGTAAGACGTGAAAGCGTGAGCCCTACTGCTCTCGACGACTTGGCGCGACGAGATTGGGGAACGGTGGGCTGGCGGCGCGACGCTGCTCGACCGCTTCGCGAATGCGCCGCTCAACTTCCTCGCCGCCTAGCTCGGCACTGTAGGCCTTGTCGCCGTCCCATCTCTTAGCTGCGATGGCCGCATGATCGATGTGGGCGCGCTGTTCCTCCGCTTTTAATGCCGCGGCGAGCTTGATCCTGTGGGACACGATCTTCCAGACGATGACCAACACGATCAGCCCGCTAAAGGCGAAAGCTCCAATCATGACCCACGTCCAGAATGGCTTGCAGACCGGGGCCTGCATCGGCAGCTCCGTGCAGGACGAGACGTACGTCACCCACTGCTGCAGAACATTCAGCCACGCCGTCACGAGCTCCATGCCGTCCTCCTGACGTATTATCAGCGCCTCTCATCGGGGCGCAGCCTAGCTTAGCACTGGCGAGGGCAAACGTGAGTGTCTTTCAGCGAGGAAAAGTGCAAGGTATGGGCAAGGCCCGAGTTGTTTCCCGGCGCTAGCCGCGGTTGAGGACCTCCTGGACCTTCCGCGCCGGCACCTTGATGTTGACGCCGGCGCGCTCCTCCTGCAGCAGCATGAATATGCGCGAGTCGCGCCTCGCCCAGCCCTCGCGGTTCATCGCTTCCGTCATCTCCTGCAGCACCGTGTTCGCGATCTTCATCGGGACGTGGAATTCGCGGCCGACCTCGGTGGCGAGCGTCACGTCCTTGTGGGCGAGCTCGAGCGCGAACGCGGGCGGGTCGAACTCCCCGACGAGAAACTGCTCGGCGAGCCGGTCGAATGAGCGCCGCCGGCCGAACGCGCCCTGGCGCACCGCCGCCCACAGCGCGAGCGGCTCCACTCCCGCCTTCACCCCCATCGTGAACACTTCGGCCAGCGCGGCGAGGATCGCGTAACCCGCGCAGTTGTGCACGAGCTTGGCGATCGTGCCGGCGCCGACCGGTCCGATGTGTATGGCCTGGTCGCCGATCGCATCGAGCACGGGCTTGTGCTGGTCGAAAGCCGTCTTGTCGCCGCTCACCCACAGCGCGAGCTTGCCGCTCTTCGCGCCGGCGGGGCCGCCGGAGACCGGCGCATCCAGCATCGCGATGCCCTTCTGGGCGAAGCGCTCGGACAGCCGCCGCACCACGGTGGGGGAATTCGTCGAGAGGTCGAACCACGCCGTGCCCTTGCGCATGCCGGCGAGGAGCTCCTCCGCGACCGCCTCGACCTCCTTCGGCCCCGGCAGCGAGGTAAACACCACGTCCGCCGCCTCCGCCACCTTGCGCGCGGAATCCGCCCACGCCGCGCCGGCCTTGAGGTGCGGTGCGGCGGCCTCGCGCCGGATGTCGTTGACGACAAGCTCGAAGCCCGCCTTGCGCACGTTCAGCGCCATGCTCGCGCCCATGGTGCCGATGCCCACAAAACCCACTTTCATGCAAACCTCTCCGGTTGGTTATCGAAATCGTGCCTCATGCTGATTGCATGGCGGCGAAGCCGCGCTCGAGATCGGCGATGAGGTCGTCCGGGTCCTCGAGGCCGACGTGGAGCCGGATCACGCGCTCGTCGGGGCTCCACCGCGTCGCCGTCCGCGTCCTGAGGATCTCGGGGTGCGCGGCGATGGCGAGGCTCTCGAACCCGCCCCAGCTCGAGCCGATCCCGAAGATTTCCAGTGCGTTGATGAAAGCGGTGGCTTGCGGTTCGCTCGCCGCCAGCACGAAGGAAAAGAGCGACGCGGCGCCGGAGAAGTCGCGCTTCCACAGAGCGTGCCCGGGATCGCCCTCGAGCGCGGGGTAGACCACGCGCTTCACCTCCCGCCGCGACTGCAGCCAGCGCGCGACCTTGAGCGCGTTTGCCATCTGCTGCTTCATGCGCACCCCGATCGTGCGGAAGCCGCGCAGGACGAGATAGCAGTCATCGGGGCTGACGCCGTAGCCGTAGTCGGCGACGGCGCGGCGCACCGTGAGCCAGTGCCGCTCGTTGGTGACGATGACGCCCATCACCACGTCCGAGTGCCCGCCGATGTACTTGGTCGCGGCGTGGATCGAGACGTCCACACCCTTCTCGAATGAGCGGAAGAAATAGGGCGTGCCCCACGTCGTGTCGGCGAGCACCGGCAACCCGCGCGCGTGCGCGGCCGCGGCGATCGCGGGGATGTCCTGCATCTCGAAAGTGAGCGAGCCGGGCGCCTCGCAGAAGACGGCCCGCGTGTTCGGCCGGATGAGCTTCCCGATGCCCGCGCCAGCCAGGGGATCGTAATACTCGACCTCGATCCCGTTGGGGCGCAGCCGCCGGTCGCAGAAGGCTCGCGTGGGCGAGTACACCGGGTCGGCCACGAGCAGGTGATCGCCGGTCTTGAGGAAGGCCCACAGCGCGACCGCGATGGCGGCGAGCCCCGAAGGCAGCGCGACTGCGGCATGCCCGCCCTCCATCTGCGCGACCGCTTCTTCCAGGGCGAACGTGGTCGGAGTGCCCGACAGCCCGTAGCGGACCTTCTTGTAATCGTCGCCACCGCGCGCCTCGTACGCCTCGCGGTCAGGGAAGATCACGGTGGAGGTGCGGAACACCGGGGTGTTGACCATGCCCTGGTGGCGGGCGGGGTCGCGCCCGGTGCGGGCGAGGAGGGTGTCTTTTTTCATGGGTTCCGGAGGTCGGCTGGAAGCGGGCTCAATTGTGCGGGGCGCAACCTGCCGGTGCAACATATGGACTCGCGGATTTGCTGGCGGGCGCCGTATGCCGGATAATCTGCGCCCTGAGCCCTGCGCGCAAGGCGCGGGGTTTTTTTGATTCCAATAAACGGACCTTCCCGGAAGGCTGCATCGTGGACACGCACGCGTCGCATCACGGCGGCAGAGTCGAGGATCCGCGCCTCGTCACCGGCGCTGGCAAGTACGCCGCCGACTGGAGCCTGCCCGGCCAGCTCCACGCCGCGTTCGTGCGCTCCGACCGCGCCCACGCCGAGATCGTGTCGGTGAAGACCGCCAGGGCGGCGCGTCATCCGGGCGTCAAGCGCGTCTACACCGGCGAGGACGCAATCGCCGCCGGCTACACCAAGTACTTTGTGGTCGTAAGCTATCCCGGCCGCGGCGGCAAGCACATCATCAAGCCGCCGCGCCCGGTGCTGGCCGCGCGCAGAGTGCGCCACGTCGGCGACGCGGTGGCGATGGTCGTCGCGGACACGCCGGCTGCGGCGCAGGATGCCGCGGAGCTGGTGGAGATCGAATACCGCGACCTTCCCGCGGTGGTGTCGCCGGAGGCGGCGCTCGCCCCCGGCGCGCCGCAATTGCACGAGGAGGCGCCGGGCAATCTTTCCTTCGACTACGAGGCGGGCAACGAGGAAGCGGTGAAGGAGGCGCTCGCCCGGGCGGCGCACGTGACCCGGCTGAAGCTCCAGGTGAGCCGCGTTGCGCCAAACCCGATGGAGCCGCGCGGCTGCACGGTGCGCTACGAGGCGCAAGACGGCACCTACCACGTCCACGTCTGCATCCAGGGCATCAACATGATGCGCAAGCAGCTCGCCGCGATCACCGACGTGCCGGAAGACAAGCTCGTGGTGCACGCGCAGGACATCGGAGGCAGCTTCGGGCAGAGGAGCGCGGCCTATCCCGAGTATTGCATGCAGATGCTGGCGGCCAGGGAGCTCGGCCGGCCGGTGCGGTGGATCTCCACGCGCTCGGAGGGCTTCATGAGCGACACCCACGGGCGCGCCAACACCGTGACCGGCGAGCTCGCGTTGGACCGCGAGGGTAAATTTCTCGCCCTGAAGCTCGACTGGATCGCCGACATGGGCGGCTACCACTCGGCGACCGGCTCGGCGAGCCACACGCGCAACCCGGCGACGTGCATGACCGGCGTCTACCGCATCCCGGCGCTCTACGGGCGCTTCCGGCTCGCGTTCACCAACACCGTGCCGGTCGCGGCCTACCGCGGCGCCGGCCGCCCCGACATGGCCTACGTGATGGAGCGACTGGTGAGCCAGGCCGCGGCGGAACTGAAGATCGACCCGGCGGAGCTGCGGCGCCGCAACTTCATTCCGAAAGACGCGTTTCCCTACAAGACGCCGACCGGCTCGACCTACGAGGCGACCGATCTCCATGGCGTGCTCGATCGGGCGCTCGCGTTCGCCGACTGGAACGGCTTTCCCGCGCGCCGCCGCAAGACCGAACAGGCGGGGAAGCTGCGCGGCCTCGGCATCGCCACCGTCATCGAGAATACGGGAGCGGGACTGTTCCCCAAGGACCAGGTCGAGATCGAGGCCATGCCCTCCGGGGAGATCAACGTCTATTCGGTGTCGCAATCGCAGGGGCAGGGACACGAGACGACGTTCGGCATGATCGTGGCGGAGACGCTCGGCGTGCCGCTCGAACGGGTGCGCATCCGGCAGGGGGTGAAGCCGCTCATCGGCAACCACACCGGCGGCTCGCGCTCGACCGCGGGCGCCGGCAGCGCGTGCAGGCTCGCCGCGTTGAAGCTGATCGAGCAGGCGCGCTCGGCTGCCGCAGAGCGGCTCGAAGTCGAGCCGTCGCAGGTCGAGTACTCGCATGGCTCGTTCCAGGTGCGCGGGGCGAAGAAGAGAATCGGGCTGTTTGAGCTCGCCGCCAAGCAGCCGATCAACGTAATGGCGGAGGGCACCTTCGGCTCGACTTTTCCGAACGGCTGCCACATTACCGAAGTTGAGATTGATCCCGCCACCGGCGCCTCGCGCATCGTTGCCTACAACGCGGTGGATGACTGCGGCAACGTCATCAACCACACGGTGGTGGAAGGCCAGGTGCACGGCGCGGTGACTCAGGGCGCCGGCCAGATTTTCAGCGAGCAGGTTGTCTACGACCGCCAGACCGGGCAGCTGCTCACCGGCAGCTTCATGGACTATTGCATGCCGCGCGCCGGGCTGGTGCCGGCGATCCACATGCAGGACCACCCGGTGCCGAGCGTCAACAACACGCTCGGCGTGAAGGGGGTGGGCGAATCGGGCTGCACCGCCTCGATCCCCTCGCTCGCCAATGCCGTGGTGGATGCGTTGCGGCCGCTTGGCGTCGCGCATCTCGACATGCCGTTGACGCCGGCGAAGCTCTGGCACGCCATCCATGCCGCGAAGAAGAAATGAGCGCGAAGGCACACGATCATCATGACCCGGTGGGGCGGGTCGAGGACGAGCGCCTCGTCACCGGCGCCGGGACATTTGCCGCCGACTGGAGCCTGCCGGGCGAGCTCCACGGCCATTTCGTGCGTTCGGACCGGGCGCACGCCGAGATCGCCGCCGTCGATGTCGAGCGGGCGTTGAAGCACGCAGGGGTCAGGGCGATCATCACCGGCGCCGATGCCGTCAGCGCGGGGTACGTGAAGCCGATGCACACGCTGACGTTTCCCGGCAAGGGCGGCATGCAAACCCGGGCGCCGGAGCGGCCGGTGCTGGCGCACCGGGGCGTGCATTTCGTGGGCGAGGCGGTGGCGCTGGTGGTCGCGGAGTCGGCCGAGGCGGCGCAGGACGCGGCCGAACTCGTCGAGATCCGGTATCGCGACCTGCCCGCGGTCGTTTCGCCCGAGGAGGCGCTCGGGCCGGGCGCGCCGCGGCTGCACGAGAACGTCCCGGGCAACCTCGCGCTCGAGGCGGAGGCGGGTGACTCCGCCGCCGTCGAGGCGGCGTTTGCGCGCGCGGCGCACGTGACGCGCCTCAAGGTGGAAGTCACCCGCGTCGCGCCGAACCCGATGGAGCCGCGCGCCTACATCGCCTCCTACGATGCGCGCGCGGAAAGCTACACGCTGCACGTCTGCTGCCAGGGCATTACCACGCTGCGCCGGCACCTCGCCGCCTATACCGGCGTGCCGGAGGAGAAGCTTCATTTCGAGG
>JBOIEM010000034.1:0-10605 GCA_050741115.1 Burkholderiales bacterium | reverse complement strand
GCTATACCCAGAGCGGCGGCCAGGTCACGGTGCGGGTCACCGGCGGCGGCGCAACGGTCGCGCTGAGCGTCGAGGACAATGGCCCGGGGATACCCGAGCAGGATCGGGAGCGCGTGTTCGAGCGTTTCTACCGCGTGCTCGGAACCGGGACGGACGGCTGCGGCCTGGGGCTCGCCATCGTCCGCGAGATCGCGGCGAGCCACCGCGCGGAGGTGACGCTCGCGCCCGGCGCCGATGGCCGGGGAACCCTGGTGCGCGTCAGCTTCCCCCGCGCGGGCTGATAAGGGGACGCACACCTTTTGCCTCACCTTCTTCCTTCGCGCCGTCTGAGGAAAAAGGTGTGCGTCCCCGTTTTTCGCGCTCCGCGTCCTCCTGCTGCTGCAGGAGCCACATCTGGGCGTAGTGGCCGCCGCGCTCGAGCAGCTCGCGGTGGGTGCCGCGCTCGACGATGGTGCCGTGATCCACGACCAGGATCTGGTCCGCGTCCATGACCGTGGACAGGCGGTGGGCGATGACGAGCGTCGTGTGGCCGCGCGCGACGCGGTTCAACTCGGCCTGAATCGACTTCTCCGACTTCGAATCGAGCGCGGAGGTCGCCTCGTCGAAGATCAGGATGCGCGGATTCTTGAGGATCGCGCGGGCAATGGCGACGCGCTGCTTCTCGCCCCCGGAGAGCTTCAAGCCGCGCTCGCCGACCGTCGCCTCGTAGCCCTCCGGCAGGCTCTGGATGAAGTCGTGGATGTGCGCGGCCTGGGCGGCGGCGATCACTTCCTCCCGCGTCGCTTCCGGCCGGCCGTAGTGGATGTTGTAGTAGATCGTGTCGTTGAATAGAACGGTGTCCTGGGGCACGATGCCGATCGCCGCGCGCAGGCTCGACTGCGTCACGTCGCGGATGTCCAGGCCGTTCACCCGCACCGCGCCCCCGCTCGCGTCGTAGAAACGATAGAGCAGGCGCGCGAGCGTGGACTTGCCCGCACCGCTTGCGCCCACCACCGCCACCTTGCCTCCCGCCGGCACCTCGAACGACAGGTCGCGCAGGATCTGCCGCTTGCCGTCGTAGCTGAAGTTCACGCGGTCAAAGCGGATCACCGCGCCCCCCTGCGGCAGGGGCCTTGCGCCCGGCCGGTCCGCGATCTCGCGGTTCTCCTCGAGCAGACGGAACATGCGGTCCATGTCGATCAGCGCCTGCTTGATCTCGCGGTAGACCATGCCCATGAAATTGAGCGGGATGTAGAGCTGGATGAGAAGTGCGTTGACCAGCACCAGGTCGCCCAGGGTGAGCGCGCCGGCGGCGACTCCCTCACCCGCCAGCAGCATCAGTGCGGTCACGGCCCCCGCGATGATGAGGCTCTGCCCGACATTGAGCAGTCCGAGCGAGGTCTCGCTCCTCACCGCAGCCTGCTCGTAGCTGCGGAGGTTCTCGTCGTAGCGCCGCGCCTCGTATTCCTCGTTGTTGAAGTACTTGACCGTCTCGTAGTTGAGCAGGCTGTCGATCGCGCGCGTGTTGGCGCGCGAATCGAGCTCATTGGCGCGTCGCCGGATGCCGATGCGCCACTCGGAAACGAAGAAGGTGTAGGCGAGATACAGCGCCACCGCGGCGAAGGTCACTGCGACGAAGCGCCAGTCGAACTTGCTGAACAGCACCGCCGCCACCAGGCCGAATTCCAGGATCACCGGAACGATCGAGAACAGCAGGTAGGAGAGCAGCGTGGAGACGCCGTTGGTGCCGCGCTCGATGTCGCGCGACATGCCGCCGGTCTGGCGCTCGAGATGAAAGCGCAGGGACAGCGAGTGCAGGTGCCGGAACACCGTCAGGGCAAGCTGCCTGATCGCATGCTGAGTGACGCGCACGAACACGGCGTCGCGCAGCTCTGCGAAGAGCGTGGTGGAAAGGCGCAGCAGGCCATAGGCGATGAGGAGTGCGAACGGCACCGCGATCACCGCGCGCCCGGGCTCGAGCGCGTCCACGACCTCCTTCAGCACCAGCGGCACGCCGACATTGGCGAACTTGGCCGTGATGAGACAGGCGAGCGCGATCAGCACGCGCCACCGGAAATCCCACAGGTAGGGCAGCACCAACGGCAACACCCGCCACTCACGGCGGCGCGGTGCGGGCGTGGACTGCGGCAGTGCCGCGGGCAGGGTGCCGTGATGCAGGGCCATAAACCAAATTTTAAGTGAATTCCCGCGCCCGCCCGTAGGCAAAGAGGCCGGTCGCCAGGCGGACGAGCCCGTAGCAGCCCCAGGTGAAGACTCGCACCGGCCACGGCTGGTTCCTCCAGCTCTCGCGCTTCACCTGGGCCGCGCCTTCCTTCAGGGCGGCAAGCAGGCTCTCCCGCAACTGCGCGGCAAAGCCCTCGTCCTCGATGACCACGTTGGCCTCGCGCGCGAGCAGCAGGCTGTAGGGATCGATGTTGGAGGAGCCGACCGTCGCCCAGTGGCGGTCGATCACGGCGACCTTGGCGTGCAGGAAGCTCTTGAAGTACTCGTGGATCTCGATGCCGGCGTCGAGAAACGCGCCGTAGAGGGCGCGCGAAGCGTAGTGCTGCAGCACGTACTCGACCCTGCCCTGCAGGAGCAGGATGACGCGCACGCCGCGCGCCGCGGCGTCCATCAGCGCCCACCGGAAGGACTGGCCGGGGAAGAAGTATGCGTTGGCGATCAGGATCTCCTCGCGCGCCTGGCCGATCGCCTCCAGGTACGCCTGCTCGATGTCGCGGCGGTGCCCCAGGTTGTCGCGCGTCACGAACGCCGCGCGCTGCCTCCCGCGGGAGGCGAGGGAGGGATCGAGCCGGACCGTGTCCGGCAGCCGCGCGCGCAGCTGGGTCGTGTTCACGAGCGTCCACAGCCGCTTCACCGGCGGGTAGATCCTTCCCAGCAGCGGGCCTTCGATCCGCACCGCGTAATCGAAACGGGGCGCCGTGTGACCGGGCCGGTCGATGTCGTCCAGCACGTTGATGCCGCCGACGAATGCGACCCGCGCGTCGATCACGGCGATCTTGCGGTGCATGCGCCGCAGCCGGGCGCGCCGCAGGCCCCACGGCGAGACGTTCGGACGGTAGACCAGCACCTGCACGCCGGCCTCCCCCATGCCCCGGACCAGCACGCGGCTGAGATTCAGCGACCCGAAGCCGTCCACGAGGAGCCGCACCGCCACTTCGCGCTGCGCCGCGCGCGCGAGCGCATCCGCGATGGCGCGCCCGGTCGCATCGGCCTCGAATATGTAGGTCTCGAGGTGGACCTCGAATTGCGCGGCGTCGATCTCGGCTTTCAGCGCCGGAAAGTATTCCGCGCCGGTCTTGAGCAGCGTGATGCGGTTGCCGTTGACGAACTCGGGCACGCCGGCGCCCTCACACCGGCACCAGCGTGGCGGTCAGCGCCGCATGGTCGGATACGCGCGCCCAGGCGCGGCCATGGTGCACGTGGGCGGCGCGCACCTGGAAGCCGCGCACGTAGATGCGGTCGAGCGGCATCAGCGGCAGCACCGCGGGAAAAGTGCGCGCGGGGTGGCAGCTCACGAGCTCGAACACCTCATGCAGGTTGAGGGGATGCGCCAGCTCCTGCGCTGCGCGCTGGCGCCAGTCGTTGAAGTCGCCCGCGACGATGAGCGGCGCATCGTGCGGCACCAGCCGCTCGATCCGCTGCCGCAGCCGTTCCATCTGGCGGCTGCGCTCGTGCCCCCGCAGGCCGAGATGCACGCACACGCAATGCAGCAGCGCGCGCCAGCCCGGAACCCGGATCTCGCAATGCAGCAGCCCGCGCCGCTCGAAGCGCCGCATGGAGACGTCCTGGTTATCCCAGCCGAGTATCGGAAAGCGCGACAGGACCGCGTTGCCGTGGTGGCCGGTGTCGTAGACCGAGTTCCTGCCGTAGGCGAAGTCGGTCCAGACCGGGTCGGCGAGAAACGCGTATTGCGGCGCGGCCGGCCAGTTCTCGTAGCGCCGGGCGTGGCGGTCGTGCCTGCCGCGCACTTCCTGCAGGAACACGATATCGGCGCCGAGCACGCGCAGCTTCTCGCGCAGCTCGTGGATCGTCAGCCGGCGGTTGAGCAGCGGCGTGAACGAGAGGCCTTTGTGAATGTTGTAGCTAGCTACGCGTAGGGTCCGCATGGTTCTTCGAATCGTGGCTTGCGGGAGCAGCGGAAGGTGAAGCGGGCGCGCCGGGCATCGACGCCCCTAGCGTAGCACCAGGAGCTTCCCGGGACTACTTTCTGCGGATTCCTTAGGAGACCGCGAGCATGCGGTCGATCGCGATGCGCGCAGCCGCCGCCTCGTGCCGCGGCACCTTGATCTGATTGACCACCTTGCCGGCGACGAGGTTCTCCAGCGCCCAGGCAAAATGCTGGGGATCAATGCGCGCCATGGTCGAGCACATGCATACGGTCGTCGCCATGAACTGCACCACCTTGCCCTGGGGCTTGAACTGCTCGGCGATGCGGTTGACGAGGTTCAATTCCGTGCCCACCAGCCAGCGCGTCCCCGGAGGGCTCGCGGCGATGGTCCGGATGATGAAATCGGTGGAGCCGACGTAGTCGGAGAGCTTGCACACGTCGAACCGGCATTCCGGGTGCGAGATGACCATGCCGGAGGGGTTCCTCTCGCGCCAGCGCAGGACATGCTGCGGCTGGAACATCTGGTGCACCGAGCAATGCCCCTTCCACAGCAGGATCTTCGCCATCTTGATTTGCTGTGGCGTGAGTCCGCCCAGCTCCTCGTCCGGGTCCCACACCAGCATCTCGGCGAGCGGGATGTCCATCAGGTAACCGGTCCAGCGGCCGAGGTGCTGGTCGGGGAAGAACAGCACCTTGTCGCGCCGCTTGAACGACCAGGCGAGGATCTCGCGCGCGTTGGAGGAGGTGCAGACGATGCCGCCGTGCTCGCCGCAGAACGCCTTCAGGTCCGCGGCGGAATTGATGTAAGTGACCGGTGTCACGTGCTGGTCGGGGTCGAGCACCGTCGCAAGATCGCGCCACGCGCGCTCGACCTTGGCGAGGTTGGCCATATCGGCCATCGAGCAGCCGGCGCCGAGGTCGGGAAGAATGGTGGCTTGTCCCGGCTTGGACAGGATGTCCGCCACTTCCGCCATGAAGTGCACGCCGCAGAACACGATGTATTGCGACTCGGTCTTTGCCGCCAGCTTGGAAAGCTGGAGCGAATCTCCGGTCAAGTCGGCATGCTTGTAGACGTCGGGGCGCTGATAGTGGTGGCCGAGGATCACCGCGCGCGGGCCGAGCGCTGCGCGCGCCGCACGGATGCGCGCGTCGCAGGCCTCGTCGGCGAGCGGCTGGTAGCGGTCAAACGCGATGGTCGCGGCTTCCATATCCATCCTGCCCCACGTTCGGGGAGGGGGTGAAAATTGGTTAATGATATGACAGAAATACCCCGTATTGGTGCCGTGGATTTTCGCAGAGTCCGTATCCTGGTCAGGGTCTTGGGACGGCCTGCCGCGCGCGCTTCGGCACCTCGCGTATCGCCTCGGCGTTGCTCCACGAAAAGACCTTCTCGGCGGCGGCCTGCCACGGCAGCCATTCGTGGCGCAGATGCTCTCTCGGCTGCAACGCAACCTCCAGCCGATGCGGCACCCGCAGACCGAACACGTGCTCGACGTTGTGGGTGACCCCGGGCGCGTAGCGGCTGCGCCAGCGCCGGTAGATCTCGTAGCGGTTCTGTTTGCGCCAGTCGGTCAGCTCGTAGCGCGCCGCGTCGAGGCCGGTTTCCTCCCTCAGCTCGCGCACCGCGGTCTCGCGCAGCGTCTCGCCTTCGTCCTGGCTGCCCGTCACCGACTGCCAGAAGCCTCGCCGGTCGGCGCGCTCGAGCAGCAGGACATCGAGCTCCGGCGTGTACACCACGACCAGCACCGACACTGGAATCTTGAATGCCATCAGCTCAGCGCAGGGGCGGCAGGGCGTGCCCGCGCGCGCTGTCGCGATCCACAGCCACGAGGAAGGTTCGGCCGCTCGCGCCCCAATAGGCAGCCACATCCTCCAGGACCCGGATGGCGGTCGCCACCGCCTCCGGCGCGCCGCGCGCGAGCCCTGCTCCGCGCCGCCAGTGCACGATCGCGCCCGGCATTCCGCGACCGGCGATATCCAGCAGGCATTCGTGCAGGGCGTCCCAGTTGCGCCCGAAATAGCCGGGCAACGCAAACACTTCGGCGCAGCGCCGCAGGAACGCGTCGCGATCCGCCACGCCGGCGAGATCCAGGTCGAGCCAGGCGATGCCCGCGCGCTTTGCTGCCGCCCGCAGCGGTCCCACCAGCCGCGGCGCGGCGTACAGACCGGAGCGGCCGCCGCGCAGGATCCGGTCGTATTTCATCTTAGAAATGGGTGAGGTGTGGGTGGTGAGTGGACAGGTCACGGATCTTCGCGGATGCGCCGGAAGCTGTCGTAGTGATCGTCCGTGTAATAGAGCTCCCCGCCGCGGCCGGCGACGATGCGCCGTGCGCCGCGGTCCTTCGTTCCGGGCGTCCGCACGGTGTACTCGCGATAATAGCCGCGGGGCATGACCGGCAACCGCTTCTCGAAATTTCGGAACTCGATGCCATCGCGCTGATAGGGAAACGGCCCGCCCTTGCGGATCAGCGCGATCGTCGCGCGCGCCTCCGCCGGCAGCTCGCCCGCTGCCACTTCGGGAATCGGGCCGGCTGCGCGCTCCGCAGCGGTTCCCGCCGGGGCGAGCAGCGTCGCGGCAAGCAGCGCCACCGTCAGGCGACGCCACATTTTCGCGTCACCCGTCACCCGTCACTCGTCACTTCTTCTCCTGCCGGAGGCGGATATGCAGCTCCCGCAGCTGTCGCTCGTCCACCGGGCTCGGCGCATGCGTGAGCAGGCACTGCGCGCGCTGCGTCTTGGGGAACGCAATCACGTCGCGGATCGAGTCGGCGCCCGCCATCAGCGCGACGCTGCGGTCGAGCCCGAACGCGATGCCGCCGTGCGGAGGCGCGCCGTATTGCAGCGCGTCGAGCAGGAACCCGAACTTGGCCTGCGCCTCGTCGGGCCCGATCGCGAGCGCCCGGAACACCTTCTGCTGGACATCGGAGCGGTGGATGCGCACCGAGCCGCCGCCGATCTCCCATCCGTTCAGCACCATGTCGTGGGCCTTGGCGCGCGCCGCTCCCGGATCGGATTCGAGCCGGTCCTCATGACCGTTGGCGGGAGAGGTGAAGGGGTGGTGCATCGCGTTCCAGCGCTTCTCCTCCTCGTCCCACTCGAACAGCGGGAAGTCGAGCACCCAGAGCGGACGCCAGCCGGGCTGGGCGTAGCCGCGCTCGTGACCGAGTCGCACGCGCAGCGCGCCGAGCGCGTCGTTGACGACCTTCGCCCGGTCCGCGCCGAAGAACATGAGGTCGCCGTCCTTCGCGCCGGAGCGCGCGACGACCGCCTTCAGCGCCTCGTCGGAGAGGTTCTTGACGATCGGCGACTGCAGGCCTTCGCGCCCCTTTGCGACGTCGTTGAACTTGATCCAGGCCAGGCCCCGGGCGCCGTGGCCCGCGACGAATTCGGTATAGGAGTCGATCTCGCCGCGCGTCAGCTCGCCGCCGCGCGGAACGAGCAGTCCGGCGACGCGCCCGCCCGGCGTGCCGGCCGGGCCGGCGAACACCTTGAAGGCGACGCCCTTCATCACGTCGGTCAGCTCGGTCAGCTCCAGCGGCACCCGCAGATCGGGCTTGTCGCTGCCGTAGCGCCGCATGGCCTCGTCGTAGGCCAGCCGCGGGAAGGGATCGGGCAGTTCCGCCCCGATGCCTTCCTTGAACACGTGGCGGATCAACTGCTCCATCAGAATCGTGATCGCGTGCTGGTCGAGGAAGGAGGTCTCGATGTCGATCTGCGTGAATTCCGGCTGGCGGTCGGAGCGCAGGTCCTCGTCGCGGAAGCACTTCACGATCTGGTAGTAGCGGTCATAGCCCGCGATCATCAGCAGCTGCTTGAAGAGCTGCGGAGACTGCGGCAGCGCGTAGAACTCGCCCGGGTGCACGCGCGAGGGCACCAGGTAGTCGCGCGCGCCCTCGGGAGTCGAGCGCGTGAGCATGGGGGTCTCGACGTCGATGAAGCCGTGGCGGTCGAGGAAGCCGCGCACCGCCATCGCCACGCGGTGGCGCAGCCGCAGGTTCTTCTGCATGACGGCGCGCCGCAGGTCGAGCACGCGGTTCTCGAGCCGCACCGTCTCCGACAGGTGCTCGTCGTCGATCTGGAAGGGCGGCGCCAGGGAAGCGTTCAGGATGGCGATGTCCCGCGCCAGCACTTCCACCTCCCCGCTCGCGAGCTCGGGATTGACGGTGCCTGCGGGGCGCGCGCGGACCCTGCCCTCCACGCGGATCACGAATTCCGCGCGCAGCCCCTCTGCGGTACTGAAGGTTTCCGGCGCGTCGGGGTCGCACACGATTTGCACCAGACCCTCGCGGTCGCGCAGGTCGACGAAGATCACCCCGCCGTGGTCGCGGCGGCGGTGCACCCAGCCGAACAGCGTCACGGTCTGGCCGAGGTGGTCGCGGTTGATGCACCCGCAGTATTCGCTACGCATGCCGCGTTTTTTCTATTCGTTGACGGCTCTGGGCGGCTTCGCGGCGGTTGCGGCGACGGCGCCGCTCCTGCGGGCGCCGCCGTCGGGCGCGGCCACGCCCATCGAAATGATGTACTTGAGCGCCTCGTCCACCGTCATGTCGAGCTCGATCACGGCATCGCGCGGCACCATCACGAAATACCCGCTGGTGGGATTGGGCGTGGTCGGAACGTAGATGCTCACGTAGTCGCCCCTGAGGTGCCTCGCGACGTCGCCCCCCGGCGTGCCGGTGAGAAAGGCGATCGTCCAGCTGCCGGGGCCCGGCCACTGCACCAGCAGCGCCTTGCGGAACGCCTGCCCGCCCGGCGCGAACAGCGTGTCGCTCACCTGCTTCACCCCGGTGTAGATCGAGTTCACCACGGGTATGCGCGCGAGCACGCCTTCCCAGAATCTCACCAGCCGCTGGCCGATGATGTTGGCGGCGAATACGCCGGTCGCGAACACGACCAGCACAGTAAGCACTACGCCGAGTCCGGGGACGTGCACGCCGAGCCAGCCCTCGGTCCGCCATGCGGGCGGCAGCAGGAGCAGCGTCTGGTCCATGGTGCCGATCAGCAGGTCGAGCACCCACAACGTGATCACGAGCGGCACCCAGATCAGGAGTCCGGTGATGAAATAGCGCCGGATGAGGTGCTTTCGGCTCATGAGGACGGGATGGCTTGCAGCGGGGTCGCTGCATCGAGGCGGATGAGCATAGCAGGAAACGGCGCGACTCTGTGCGCAACGATCCGTTGCCCGCGAACGCGCGGCGCGGCGCGCGCCGGGATCAGCTGCTGACCGGGCAGGCGCCCGCGCCGCTGGCGGCGGCAGGCTTGGACGGCTCCTTGCCGGAGCTCTCGGCGGGCTTGTCCTGCTTTGCTTCGGACTTGCCCTGCTTGGCTTCGGACTTGTCCTGCTTGGCGGCCGGCTTTGCGCCGTTGTTCTTGAAGTCGGTCGCGTACCACCCGCTGCCCTTCAGCTGGAAGCCGGCCGCGCTTACCAGCTTGTTGAACCTGCGCTTGCCGCACTCCGGGCACTTGGTCAGCGGCGCGTCGCTGATGCGCTGCAGAAACTCCTTCTGGAATCCGCACGCGCCGCAGCGGTATTCGTAGATCGGCATGACCAACCCTCAATCGTGGAAAAGCATTATATCTGAAATGGTTACGGACCGTAAGCGAACCCGCATGCGCGCCCGCCCTATAATGGGGACGCGCACCTTTTTCTCAAGGGAAAAGGGCGCGTCCCGACCTGGTGAGAGACCTGCCATGACCGAAACCGCTGAGAGGATCGACATCCACCGCGGGCTGAAAGGCGTGTACTTCGACCGCACGCGCGTGTGCGACATCGACGGCCGCGCCGGTGAGCTGTGGTATCGCGGCTACTCGATTCACGACCTCGCCGAGCACTCGACGTTCGAGGAGACCTGCCACCTGCTCCTCGAGGGAGAGCTCCCTACGCGCGCGGAGCTGGAGGCATTCACCGCGGAACTCAAGGCGGCGCGCACACTACCCGAAGCGGTCTTCGACGTGATCCGCACCGTCGGGAGCGCGCACCCGATGGATGTGCTGCGAACGTGCGTGTCGGCGTTGTCCGCATTCGATCCGGAAACCCGGGACAAGTCGCCCGCGGCAACTCTGCGCAAGGGGATCCGTCTCACCGCACAAGTCCCGATGATCATCGCCGCGCACGAACACATCCGCAACGGCCGCGAGCCCGTGGCGCCGAACCCGCGTCTCGGCCATGCCGCGAACTTCCTCTACCTGCTGAAGGGCAAGGAGCCGAGCGCGGACGCGGCGCGGCTGATGGACCTCGATCTCATCCTGCACGCCGAGCACGGCTCGAATGCCTCCTCGTTCGCGGCGCGGGTGGTCGCCGGCACCGATGCCGATCTGCACGGCGCGATCACCGCCGCAGTGGCGGCGCTCGCCGGTCCGGCGCACGGCGGGGCCGCGGAAAACGTCATGCGCATGGCGCAGGAGATCGGCGACGCTTCCCGGGTTGCCGAGTACGTGCGGGTGAAGCGCGCGAACAAGGAACCCGTCATGGGCTTCGGCCACCGCGTCTACCG
>JBOIEM010000033.1:0-8213 GCA_050741115.1 Burkholderiales bacterium | reverse complement strand
GCGGTATCCCGGCAGGTCGCCGAGCTGGAGCGCAACCTGCAGACCCGACTGCTCCAGCGCACCACCCGCCGGATCAGTCTCACCGAGGCCGGGCGCCTGTTCCATGCGCGCTGCGTTCAGATACTCGCCGATCTCGGCGACGCCGAACAGGAGGTGGGACGCGAGGCGGCGGAGCCGCGCGGCACGATCCGCCTCACGACTTCGATCAACTTCGGCACCCACCAGGTCACGCCCGCGATTGCGTCATTTCTTGCGCGCCATCCCCACGTGAAATTCGACGTCTCGCTGTCCGACCGAATCGTGGACATCGTCGAGGAGGGCTTCGATCTTGCGATCCGTATCGGCGGGACGGGCGCGCAGAACCTCGTCGCGCGCAAGCTCGGCGAGACGCGTCTCCTGGCCTGTGCCGCGCCCGGCTACATCGCCAAGCACGGCGCACCCGCCGCGCCGGAAGATCTCGTGCGGCACAACTGCCTGACCTACGAGTATGCGCTGCGCGACACCTGGACGTTCCGCGACGCCGCCGGCCGCGAACGCACCGTTCGCGTGGCGGGCAGGCTCAACTCGAACAACGGTGAACTGAACGCCGCGGCGGCCGCGCAGGGCCTGGGCATCGCCCTCGAGCCGGACTTCATAGTCGGGACCGAACTGAAGAACGGCACGCTGGTCCGGGTGCTCGAATCCTTCGAGGCGCCGGCCCTGCCGATCTACGCGATCTACCCGAGCCGCCGGTTTCTGCCGGCGAAAGTGCGCGCGTTTGTGGACTTCCTGGCCGAGCGCTGCGCCAGCGTGAAAGGAGGGGCGTAAGACTACCGCCTTGGGAAAGGCGGCCGAAGTCCATGCCCTCAGGGAAGATCGAACAGCAGCAGTTCCGCCTGGTCTGCACGGCTGAACTCGAGCTTGCTCTTCCCCGCGATCTTCGCCCCGTCTCCGCCCTTGAGGCCGACGCCATTCACCGTGACGGCGCCGCGCGCAACGTGCACGTAGGCGCGCCGCGCCGGCTCGAGCCGGTGGGCGACCGCGTCCTTGCCGTCGAGCAGCGCGGCGTACACGAACGCATCCTGGTGGATGGTGACCGAGCCCTCGCGTCCGTCCGGCGAGGCGATCAGCCGCAGCCGGCCTTTCCTCTCGGCCGGCCCGAACTGCTTCTCCTCGTAGCTCGGCTTCACCCCGGTAAACTTGGGCTCGATCCAGATCTGCAGCAGGTGCACGCGCTCCTCGCGCGAGGGATTGAACTCGCTGTGCCGCACGCCGGTGCCCGCGCTCATGCGCTGCACGTTGCCCGGCCGGATCACCGAGCCGTTGCCCATGCTGTCCTTGTGCTCGAGCGCGCCCGCCAGCACGTAGGTGATGATCTCCATGTCGCGGTGGCCGTGCGTGCCGTAGCCCTGCCCGGGCTCGACCTTGTCGTCGTTGATCACGCGCAGCGCGCCGTAGCCCATCTCCGCCGGGTCGTAGTAATCGGCGAACGAGAACGTGTGCCAGGTGTCGAGCCAGCCGTGATGGGCGTGGCCGCGTTCTTCTGCCTTTCTGACCGTCAGCAAGTGCGTCTCCTTTTCCTGTGATCAGCGAACCGAACTGGTACGTTCGAGCCGGCCGCTCTGAAAATCGCGGATTGCCTGGTGAATTTCTTCCCGCGTGTTCATGACGAACGGCCCGTAGCCGATTACGGGTTCGTCGATCGGCTCGCCGTTGAGCACGAGGACGGTAGCGTCCTCCACCGCTTCGAGCGCGACCCGCCTGCCCGCGCGGTCCAGGACCGCGACTTCCGCGGCGTGGGCGGCTTCGACGCCATTGATCCTCACCTTGCCTCTCAATACTGCGAGGAGCGTGGTGTAGCCCTCGGTGAATTCCATCTCGACGCGCTGGCCCGCCGGGATACGCGCGTCCCACACGTTGATCGGCGTGAAGGTACGAGCAGGTCCTTTCGCCCCACGGAACTCTCCGGCGATGACCCGCACGCTCGCCCCGGCCTCCAGGCTGACGACCGGGATGCGCTCGCTGCGTATGTCCTGGTAACGGGGCGCCGCCAGCTTGTGCTTCGCGGGCAGATTGACCCAGAGCTGCGCCATCTCCATCGTGCCGCCGCGGCGCGTGAACTCGCGCTCGTGCCACTCTTCGTGCACGATGCCCGACGCCGCCGTCATCCATTGCACGTCACCGGGGCCGATCACGCCGTGATTGCCGGCCGAGTCACGGTGCTCCACGCCGCCTTGATAGGCGATAGTCACGGTCTCGAAGCCACGATGTGGATGCCTGCCGACGCCCCGTGGCCCGTCCGAGGGCGCGAACTCCTCGGGAGCCGCATAGTCGAGGAGCAGGAACGGACTGATGACCTCGGCTTGTCCCTCGTACATGAGGAGGCTCCGCACGTGGAAACCGTTGCCAACCCAGTGAGCCGGCGGACCGCGGAGTATGCCGATGACCTTCTTCATGTCGCCCTCCAATCGTCAATCAAGGTGTTTCCGCCTGTCTAACGGGATTCCTCGGGTCGTATCCGCAGCGTCTCGCGCCGGC
Organism: Burkholderiales bacterium; assembly: GCA_050741115.1. GTDB lineage: Bacteria > Pseudomonadota > Gammaproteobacteria > Burkholderiales > SG8-41 > SG8-41. Next base: position 5,696 of record JBOIEM010000033.1, on the reverse strand, counting down.
CGCGGCGCAGCACCGCGACCGCGACGCTCTCACCCAGGGTTTCCTCGGTCAGCAGGCGGTGCAGATCGTCGAAGCCGGACACCGCCTGACCCGCAAACTCGATGATGATGTCACCTTCCTCGAATCCCGCGCGGCTCGCAGGTCCACCACCCTCGACCGAGGCGACCTGCACGGCCGAGTCGTGTGCGAGCCCATGATGCCGCACCATTCGCCGCGGCAGTGCGATGTTCTGCCCCGCGAGCCCCAGGCACGCGCGCCGCACGCGTCCGTGCTTGAGCAGTTGCGCAATGGTGACCCGCGCGGTGTCCACGGCCGTTGCGAAGCAGATGCCCTGCGCCGGCAGGATGATGGCGGTATTGACGCCGACCACCTCGCCGCGCGAGTCCACCAGCGGCCCTCCGGAATTGCCGGGATTGAGCGCGGCATCGGTCTGGATCACGTCGTCCATCAGGCGGCCGTTCTGCGACCGCAACGAGCGGCCGAGCGCCGAGACCACACCCGCGGTGACCGTGCTCTGGAACCCGTAGGGATTGCCGATCGCCACCACGAGCTGCCCCACGCGCAAGCTGCGGGACTGCCCGAGGATGACGGACGGAAGCTTGTGCCCGGCGACGCGCACCACCGCGAGATCGGTATCGGGATCGTCGCCGATGAGGCTCGCCTGGAACGACTCCCCGTCGTTGAGCGTCACGCGGATCTCGGCCGCGCCCGAAACGACGTGGCTGTTGCTCGCAATCAGTCCGTCCGGGGTGAACAGGAATCCGGAGCCGCTCCCCCCGAGCTCCCGGGAGGTCTCGTGGCCGCCCGCATCCCGTCCGCGGACGCGCCGTTTGACGTCGACGCGTACTACCGCGGGACCCACCGTCTCCGCGACGCGCGTAACCGCCCGCGAGTACGCGTCGAGCAGCGCTGCGTCGCTCGAAGCCCCTTCCTGATGCAGGGAATTGGAATCGCGCCCGGCCTCGACCAGCATCCCCGGAAGATGGGGACGACTGGAACGCGTATCAAGCTTTGCCGGCCGGCGTCTGCACCGCCGTTCCGCCGCCGGGCGCCTCCTCCGGCAGCTCGCGCCGCTTGCTGACGAGCAGCGTGTAGGCGGCGGGAATCACGTAGAGCGTGAGCAGCGTGCCGAGCAGGAGCCCCCCGACGATCACCCAGCCGATCGGGCGGCGCGCTTCCGCGCCGGGCCCGGTCGCGATCGCGAGCGGCACGGCGCCCAGCACCATCGCGCCGGTCGTCATCAGGATCGGGCGCAGGCGCAGCGCCGCCGCTTCGGCCACCGCCTCGAACTTGTCCTTGCCGCGCGCCATCAGCTGGTTGGCGAACTCGACGATCAGGATCCCGTGCTTGGTGATGAGCCCCACCAGCATGATGAGGCCGACCCGGCTGTAGACGTTGAGCGTGCCGCCGGTGCCGAGCGCCGCGTCGAGCAGCAGCAGACCCGCCAGCGCGCCGGTCATGGCGAGCGGCACGGTCAGCATGATCACGAACGGCGAGACGAAGCTCTCGAACTGCGCGGCCATCACCAGGTAGACGAAGACGAGCGCGAGCACGAAGATGAGCAGCAGCTGCTCGCCCGACTCGCGGTATTCGCGCGACCCGCCGTCGAGCGCGGTCTGCGTCGTCGGTCCGAGCTCCTCGCGCGCGGCTCGCTCCAGGAAGTCCAGCGCCTCCCCGAGGGTGTAGCCCGGGGCGAGGCTCGCCGTGATGATCGCCGCGCGCTGCCGGTTGAAGTGATTGAGCTCCTTGGGCGCCACCGTCTCCTTGAGCTGCACCAGGTTGGAGAGCTGCGTCAACTGGCCGTCGCGCGCGCGCACGTAGATTGCGGTGAGGTCGGTCGGCTGCACCCGGTCCTTGTCCTCGAGCCGCACGATGACGTCGTACTGCTTGCCCTCGCGCTTGAAGCGCGTCACCTGGCGTCCGCCGAGCAGCGTCTCGAGCGTGCGGCCGATCGCGTCCACCTCCGCGCCCACCGTCGCGACCTTATCGCGGTCCACGTCAACCACGAGCTGCGGCTTGTTCAACTTGAGATCGCTGTCGAGGTTGACGAGCCCCGGATTCTTCCGAACCCGCGCCAGGACCCGCTCCACCATCCGGTCGAGCTCCTCGTACGACGTGCCCTGGATCACGAACTGCACCGGCTGGCTGCGGAAGCTCTGGCCGAGGGAGGGCGGATCGTTGGGAAAGGCGAGCACGCCAGGCATCATCGCAAACATCCTGGGCCCGATTTCGCGGGAAACCTCGAACTGGCTCCGGCTGCGCTCCTCCCACGGCTTCAGCCGCACGAAGGAGAGCGCGAAATTGACCGGGTTGGGCCGCTCCAGCCCCGGGGCCACCACCACGAAGTAGCTGGTGATCTCGGGCACTCCCTTGTAGATCTCCTCCCAGATGCGGGCATAGCCGTCGGTGTACTCCATGGTTGAGCCTTCCGGGGCGAGCATCACGCCGAGGATGAAACCGCGGTCCTCGTACGGCGCCAGTTCCCACTTGAGCGCAATCCCCGAGCCGACCATGGCCACCAGCACGGCTGCATATCCTCCCACCACCCATTTGCGGTGATGGAGCGCCCACGCGAGGGAACGGCGGTAGCCGCTGTTCAGCGCCGTGAACCAGCGCTCGGTCATGTTGTAGATCGCGCCGTGCCGGGCGTGATGCTTGAGGAGCCGCGAGCACATCATTGGCGTGAGGGTGAGGGAGACAAAGCCCGACACCAGCACGGCCATCGCCACGGTCAGCGCGAACTCGGTGAAGAGCTTGCCCGTGTTGCCGGTGGAAAACGCCAGCGGCACGAACACGGCGGCGAGCGTGATGGTCATGGCCACCACGGCGAACGCGATCTCGCGGCTGCCCCGCAGCGCCGCCGTGAGCGGCGACATCCCCTCCTCGATGTGACGGTGGATGTTCTCCAGGACCACGATCGCGTCGTCCACCACCAGTCCGATCGCCAGCACGATGCCGAGCAGCGTCAGAATGTTGATGGTGAAGCCGAAGATCCACAGGAAGAAGCACGCCCCGATCAGGGATACCGGAATGGTGACGAACGGGATCAGCGTCGAGCGGAACGAGCGCAGGAAAAGGAAGATCACCAGCGTCACCAGCACCATCGCGTCGAGGATGGCGCGATAGACGGCCTTGATCGAGGCGTCGATGAAGAGCGAGGAGTCGAACGCGACGAACACCTTGAGGCCCTCGGGCAGCGAGGCCTGGATGCGCGGGATCTGCGCCTTCACCGCCTGCGCCACCGACAGCGTGTTGGCCGTGGACTGCTTGACGATCCCGAGCCCCATCGCCGGATTGCCGTTGACGCGCACGACGCTGCGCTCGTCCTGGGCGCCGAGCTCGGCGCGCCCGATGTCCTTCAGCCGGACCGGATAGCCGTGCGCCTCGGTGATGATGAGGTTGTCGAACTGCTCGGGAGTCCTCAGATCGGTTTCGGTCAGGACCGTGAACTCGCGCGCCCGGCTCTCGATGCGGCCGGAGGGCACCTCGATGTTCTGGCGCCTGAGGGCGTTCTCGACGTCGAGCGGCGTCAGACCGAAGCCGGCGAGCCGGTCGCGGTCGACCCAGATGCGCATCGCGTACTTGCGCGCGCCGCCAATGATGACGCTCGCCACCCCGGGCAATGCCTTGAGCGAGTCCGCGACGTAGCGGTCGGCGTAGTCGGTGATGAAGAGCGCGTCGTGCCGGTCGCTGGTGAACGCGAGCCACAGGATCGCCTGCGCGTCAGCCTCGACCTTCGAGACGACCGGCTCGTCCACCTCGTCCGGCAGGAGCCCCCGGACCCGCGCCACGCGGTCGCGCACGTCGTTCGCCGCGGAGTCCACGTCGCGCTCCTGCACGAATTCGACGCCGATCTGCGAGACTTCCTCGCGCGACACCGACTTGATGGTGCGTATGCCCTCGATGCCGGAGAGCGAGTCCTCCAGCGGCTGCGTGACCTGCGACTCGATCACCTGGCTGCTTGCCCCGGTATAGACGGTGCGCACCGACACCACCGGGGTGTCGATCTTCGGGTACTCGCGCACCGACAGCCGCAGGAAGGAGATGACGCCGAGCAGCACGATGACGAGGCTCATCACCGTCGCCAGCACCGGCCTGCGAATGGAGAGTTCAGGCAGGAACATGCGAGGGATGAGGGGTGAGCCGGGAATTCGAAGAACGTGCCTGCGCACGTTCGAGCCGGCGAACGCGCGACGCGATGCAGCGCGGCGGGCCGGGGTCGCAGACCAGGGCGGAGGGATGAGGAAAGATCAGGATCCCTTGGGCGCCGAGGGGGACGCGGAGGGCGGCGGCTTCTCGGGCAGCACCATCACCGGCACGCCGTCCTGGAGCTTGATCTGGCCGTCGGTCACCACCAGCTCCCCGGGCTTGAGGCCCTTCACGATCTCGACCCGTCCCGGGCTGCGGGCCCCGAGCGCGACTTCGGTGAGGGCCGCCTTTCCTTCGACGACGCGGAACACGAAGTTCCGCCCGCCGCGGGGCACGATCGCCTGCTCCGGTATCAATGCCGCCTTGTCGTTCACACCCAGCTCGAGCGTCACCCGCGCGAACATGCCCGGCCGCAGCCGCGCCCCGCGATTCTGCACCAGCCCGCGCAGGAGAACCGTGCGCGTCTTCTCGTCCACCGCGGTCTCGACCGCGTATACGCGCCCGGCGAACGGCTCGCCGGGAAACGCGTCCACCCGCACCGCGACCGGCTGGTCGCGCCGGATCCTTCCGAGATAGATCTCGGGCACGCGGAAATCGAGTTTCATCACGTCGATCTTGTCGAGCCGAACGATGTCCTCGCCCGCCTTGAGATAGGCGCCGGCGCTCACCTGGCGCAGCCCGACGATGCCGGCAAAGGGCGCGCGGATCTCGGTCTTCGCAACCCGCGCCTCGTTTTCCTGGCGCTGGGCGGTGGCCTTCTTGTGCGCCTCGCGCGCGTCCTCGAGCGCCTGCAGGCTGATGAAGTTCTTCTTGAACAGCTCGTCCGCGCGCTGGGCGCGCTGCTCGGTCAGCCGCTCGTCCGCGCGGCTCGCATCGAGCTGGGCCTGGACTTCGGCCGCATCGAGCGCCACCAGCCGCGCTCCGGCTACCACCGCCTGGCCCTCGTTGAAATGAATCGCCGCGACCCGCCCCGCGACCTCGGGACGGATCATCACGGACTCGTTCGCGAGCAGCGTTCCGACCGCCGAGACGTCATGGGTCACGGTGCCGATCGCGACCGGCGCAGCCTTGACCGGCAGTCCCGCCGGTTTCTGCTTGGGTTGCTGCGCCTGCGCAACCGCAGCGAGCGCCAGCAGGCCCGAGAGCGCAACATTGCTCACGCGCTTCAGGATTATTGAGGATTTCGCCATGCCCGCTCGGGGCTCCGGCCGCTCGGACGATGAAGCAGACATTCTACAGGGCTCCAGGTTCCCGGAGCGCCCGGCCGCTAGTGCAGCTTTACGCGCGGCTCGGTGCGCCGGGTGATGAGCTTCGCCAGCGTGTCGAACAGCAGCTTGGCGAAACCGTGCAGCGCGTAGATGTGCATGCGATAGAGCGAGACGTACATGAAGCGCGCGAACAGTCCCTCGACGAACAGGGTGCCGCCGAACAGCACCCCCATCAGGCTGCCGATGGTGGAGTATTCGCCGAAGGATATCAGCGAGCCGAAGTCGCGGTAGCGCCAGGGCTCCAGGGGCTTGCCGGCGAGCCGGCGCGGCAGCATGCGC
>JBOIEM010000032.1:0-8080 GCA_050741115.1 Burkholderiales bacterium | reverse complement strand
ACGCCGACACCGGCTACGGCAACGCCATGAGCGTTTACTTCGCGACGCGCGCCTTCGAGAAGACGGGGGTCGCCGCCGTCATGTTCGAGGACCAGGTGTGGCCGAAGCGCTGCGGGCACATGGCGGGTAAGAGCGTGATTCCGGCGGACGAGATGGTGCAGAAAGTGAAGGCTGCGTGCGACGCGCGCCTCGATCCCGATTTCATCATCATCGCGCGCACCGACGCCGCTGGCACACACGGCGTGGACGAAGCGATCCGGCGGCTCAATCTCTATGCGGAAGCCGGCGCGGACTGCCTGTACGCCGACGCGCTGCTTACGCGGGAGGACATCGCGAAGGTCGCGAAGGGCGTGCCCAAGCCGCTCATCGTCAACATGGGCCTCGGCATGCGCGGGCGGAAGACCACGCCCCTCATGACGCCGAAGGAGCTGGAAGCGCTGGGTGTCGCGGTGGTGAGCTACCCGCGGCTGCTCACGACCGCGGCGCTGAAAGGAATGATGAACGCCATGGCGGTGTTCAAGGATGAAGTGGTCGGAAAGCACCGCGTCGTCGAGCGCACGGATCTCCAGGTATCGTTCGAGGAACTGAACGATCTCATGGGGATGGCCGAGCTCGACGAGCTGGAACGACGCTACGCAGGCGGCTGAAATCAAGGAGCTTGGTATGGGAATGACGATTGCCGAGAAGATACTCGCGAAGAAGAGCGGCCGGAAGCAGGTGGCGCCGGGCGACCTCGTGACGGTCGAGGTTGATACCATCGTGATGATAGACAACAGCTTCATCGCCAGCCGCTGGCGCAGCATCCAGAAAGTGCGGGACCCCGCCCGCATCATCGTCGTGTTCGATCACCGGGCGCCTGCGTCGACGGAGGACGCGGCCGCAGCGCACCGCACCGGCAGGCAGTTCGTGGAGAAGTTCGGCATCAAGCGCTTCCACGACGTCGGCTACGACCAGGGCATCAGCCACCAGCTCGTGGCGGACCACGGCTACGCGCTGCCCGGGACCGTGCTCGTCTGCAGTGACTCGCACACCTGCAGCGGCGGCGTGTTCAACTGCATCGCGCGGGGCGTGGGCGAGCCCGACGTCGTCTACTCCGCGATCAAGGCGGAGACCTGGTTCCGGGTGGGGGAAACGGTGCGCTACGAGCTGGCCGGCAGACTCTCGCCGGCGGTCACGACCAAGGACGCCTTCCTGCAGATCGCCGGCCAGCACGGCGACCACGCGACGCAGAACATCGAATGGGGCGGCTCAGGCGTCGCGGGGCTCTCGATCGCCGCGCGCAAGACTCTAACCACGATGTCAGCGGAGCTTTCCGCCGAGTTTTCGACCTTCGAGCCCGATTCAACGATGCTCGACTGGGTGCGCGCCCGCAATCCCGCGCCGTTCGAGCCGGTCTATCCGGACCGGGATGCGAAGTACGCGGCGCTGCGGAAAGTGGATCTCTCGCAGCTCGAGCCGCTGGTGGCGTTTCCGGATACGGTCATCGAGAATTCGCGCCCGGTCGCCGCAGCGGCGGGGACCCGCATCGACCAGGCGTTCATCGGTTCCTGCGCCAACGGCACCATGGATGACCTGGAGCTGGCTGCCCGGATCCTCCGCGGCAAGCGCGTCGCGCCGACCGTGCGGCTCATCATCACTCCGGGCTCCCAGAGCGTGTTTCGCGAAGCGGCGCGCGCCGGCTTGGTGACCGCTCTGGTCGAGGCCGGCGCGGTCGTGACGCCTTCCACCTGCGGCGCGTGCGGAGGAGGACATCTCGGGATCCTGGGGCCGAACGAGACGTGCATCACCGCCAGCACGCGCAACTTCAAGGGGCGCATGGGCGATTCGAGCGCGAAGATCTACATGGGCTCGCCGGCTACCGTCGCCGCGTCGGCGATCCGCGGGGTGATCACCGACCCGCGCGAGTTTCTGCACTGACCGGTGACGAGTGGAGGGTGAGGGGATGAAATTCAAGGCGCGAGTCTGGAAGTTCGGGGACAACATCAACACCGACCTGATCCTGCCGATCCAGGCGTTCTACCTGCCGGCGGCGGAGCAGCCGAAGTATGTGTTTCACGCGAACCGCCCGGGCTGGGTGGACCAGATGAAGCCGGGCGACATCATCATCGGCGGCAAGAATTTCGGCATGGGCTCGAGCCGCCCCGCGGCGCGCTCGCTCAAGAACCTGGGCATCGCCTGCTTGGTCGCGCCCTCGATCAACGGGCTTTTCTTCCGCAACTGCGTGAATTTCGCGTTTCCGGCGATCGAATGCCCGGGCGTGGACGACGCCTTCGAGGAAGGCGACGTGGCCGAGGTGGACTTCGAATCGGCCACGGTGAAGAACGTCACGCGCAACGCCACGTTGAAGGGCCGCGCGATGCCGCCAGAGCTGATGGAGCTCGTGAAGGCGGGCGGGATCTACCCGCTGCTCGAGAAAGAAGGCTTGATCGCGCCGCGCACGGAAAAAGCCTGAAAGCGGCAGGATCGACGGAACCGCGGTGAGTGCGGCTTCAGTCCACGCGCGCCCCCGATAGCTGCACGAGCTTGCCCAGCTTGGCCATTTCAGAGCTGATATGGGTGGCGAACTCTCCCGGCGTGCTGGTGACCGGCACGGCGCCGACGTTGCTGTAGATCTTCTGGATGTCCGGCAGCCGCACCGCCTTGCCGAACTCCGCATTCAACCGGTCGACGACCGGGCGCGGCGCACCGCGCGGGGCGAGAATGCCCGTGTAGAGCACCAGCTCGAAGTCCTTCAGCCCGGCTTCCTTCATCGTCGGCACATCGGGCGCCGCACCGGTCCGCTGCGGCGTGGTGACGCCGAGCGCGCGCAGCTTGCCCGCCGCCACCATGGGCAACGCGGGGGGCAGCGTGGCGAAGGAAACCGCGACTTCGCCGCTGAGGAGACCGGTAACCGCCTGCGGGCTGCCCTTATAGGGGACGTGCACCATCCGGATGTCGGCCATCGATTTCAGCATCTCCGCGGCGAGGTGCACGATCGTGCCATTGCCGGACGAGCCGTGCGAGATCTCGCCCGGGCGTTTCCGGGCGAGCGCGATGAGATCCTTCACCGACTTCACCGGCAGCGACGGATGCACGATAAGCATCAGGGGGCTGGCGGCGATCAGCGTGACCGGCGTGAAATCGCGCACCGAGTCGTACGGCAGCCTGCGGTAGAGGCTTGCGTTGATCGCGTGGGTCGTGATGTCCTGGAGAAACAGGGTGTAGCCATCCGCAGGCGACTTGGCGATGTGGTCCGATGCGATCGTGGTCCCCGCCCCGGGACGCGGGTCCACCAGCACCTGCTGGCCGAGGCTGTCCGTGAGCTTGGCGCCCAGCGCGCGCGCGAGCACGTCGGAAATGCCGCCCGGAGTGAAGCCGTGGACCAGGCGCACCGGCCTGGTCGGATAATCCGATTGCGCCGACACCACCGGCGCGGTCAGCGCGAGGATGCAGAGTGCAATCGGAGCGCGGAGGGATATCGAACGCATGTCAGCCTCTATCGTCCAGCCATTGCGACGTCGCAGCCTCGGCGAGCGCGAACGCCTGGGTGCCGCCGCCGACGACGCCCGAATAGCGCGAGAAGAAGAGATACCCGTCGCACGGCGCCGTCAGCTCCTCCAGCACCTGATAGCTGTAGAGGTCGATCACCTCGCCCAGCCGGGTGCCGCCTTTAATCAGCCTGCCGAGATCGTGGGGCCGCTCGAAATGCGACGCGAGATAGCCGCTATGCCGGGGGCGGACCTCGCGCCGCGCCTTGAGGTCGAAATGCAGCTGCTTCGGCGGTTTGGCGACGCCATCGAGCATTCCAAGGTGGCGCATCATGCCGGTCAGGCCGTTTATCATCATCTCGGTGTAGTAGCGCGTATTCTCCGGGCCGAGGTAAGCGCCGCCCACTTCGGGATTCACCGCCGGGACACTGCGGCCGTTGAGGTAATGCGACGCGGCACCGGCAAATTCGTTCTCGTGCACGAACGGCGCGCCGAACGCGCGTGCGAGCGCGAGGTTTTTCCGCTTGAGATCGTCGGGCGTCCTCGCGTTGTAATCGACGCGGGCCTGCAGCCGGCCGCCGCTGCCTCCGGAGTGAAAATCGATCAGCGCATCGATATGGTGAAGCACGTTTTCCGAGATCGCGGCGGCGATCATCTGCGTCGCATTTCCGCGCGCGTTGCCCGGATACGCTTCGTGCAGATCGGTGCGGCCGTGCTGCTCGGGCGTCAGGCGCCCGAAGCCGGCGGTCGCCATCGGATTGGCGCAGGACACCAGGACGATGCGCCCTTTGAGCTTCGCGGTGTCGAGCGCGTTGACGAAGTCCCGGATCGCGATGGTCGCCAGGAATTCATCGCCATGCGTGTTGGTGATGATGCCGAAGGTCGAACCCGGATCACGGCCCGTGACGACGTGCAACGGCAGCGCAAGCGTGGAACCGTTCAGCATCGTCGTGATCTCGATGCGGGTGAAGTACCGGCCTTCCTTCCGGCCGGCCCAAACGGGTTTATCTGAACTCATCTCACGATCCGAATCGAGAAACGAAGCACGCGCCCCGGTTGCTTGAACCAGGGTTCGACAGAATCCTAGTGTAGCCATAAACTGCCTCCGTCACACAGGTTGGCAGCCAAGGACCGTCCCTTGCCGTTCTATCGCTTCGAAGACTTGAAGTCGTACCGCTTCAACCCGCACCTTTCCACCGCGGACGGGCCGGTGATCGAGGGGGAGACGATGTACTTCCGCATGGTCACGAAGAAGGCGGGCACCGGTGCGGAGCTTCATTACCATCCCAACGAGCTGATTGCCTTTCCGCTGCGGGGCAAGGGGGACTGCGTCGTCGGTAAGGACCGGCGCATCCTGCAGCCGGGAACGTTCGTGCACTTTCCGCCTTATGCACGCCACGGCTTGAAGGCAACCGAGGAGGACGACCTGCGTTATCTCTACATCAAGGACCGCACATGGACCCTCATCGGCGCGGCGGCGGACGAGGCGCTCCCCGACAGGGCGAAGTCCGCGGTCGAGGTGCAGCGCGACGTGAAGGCTGGCCGCTATCCGGGACAGAAGAAGGCTCCTGAGAAATCGAAAGCGATCATCGATGGCCTCGGCGTCTGCTACTACCCGATGATCGAGTCCCTTGCCGCGCCGGACGCCTCGGGGCACTGCGCGCGCTGGGTCGAGGGCACGAACCTCGCGTTCGGCTTCGTGGAGTCGCCGCCCGGGCACTCGGAGCGCGCGAAGCGTGCCGAGCACGAGATTTTCCTCTACGTGATCCGCGGCGGGCTCGACGCGCAGGTGGGGCGGAAGAAACGAAAAGTCGGCGCGGGCGGCGTCATCCACGTGCCGCGCGGAACCGGATACCGCTGGACGGTCAGGAAGGGCGGGCCGGCGCGCTACGTCGCCGTGCACTCCACGCCGCGCCTCGACGCCGCGATCCGCAAGAACGGAGCGGCCGACAACTGGCGTGGATGATGGCACGGCCGGAAGGCGGAAGGGTAAGCCCGGTTGAGCCCGATCACGAATGTCCGTCTTCGACCCATTGTAGCTATTCAACCAAGCACCGCTGCCCCAAGCGAAGACCGCTGCTTGGCCCGCGAGCTGGTCCCGTCATATCAGCCTGCCCCTGACCTATCGCCCGGCTACCGACGTCGCGCGAGCTGCTGTAGGGAAACGACCCCCTTGAACCAGTCGTGTTGCGGGAAAGCGCGTGCCGCGCTGCAATGGGTTGGATTAGATTATTTGCATACCAACGCTGATCCCCTCTCACGACCTGCCCGAATCGCGGCCGTCCGACGGGGAGGACGACGCCAGCGTGAACATAAGACCCGCTATACGCACTTTGCGGGCGCATTCGCAGTTGCTACCGGCGCGCGCGTTCGGCGTGGCGAGCTGAGCGCCGGATCGATTATCCTATTGTTCTGATTGCTTATAGGTTACAGGCCGGGGCGAGTCCTCGGTCTTGTTACGCATGCCGGTCGCTGGTCGTTTGACTAATTCAGCGGGGAAGAGGATCATTTGCAGATCTAATTCAAATATATCGTATATATAACAGTATCCTGCAGTACATTCTAAAAGGGTTTGTTCAATGCTCACCAGCAAGCAATTGCTGGAACAGCTGATAGTCTCCCGCGAGACGCTGAACAACTACCTTGCCCGCGGCCCGCAGTCGACGCAAGTCGTGTCGCGCCCCGAGATAGAGGGCGAAGGGCCGCAGCAGATCGGGAATTCCCCGGACGAAACGCTGGAACCCGTAAACCAGATAGAGCAGTTGAAACAGGGAGTCTTGAGCATGGACGAACCCCCATCGCAACCTGCCGCGCCAGCGGACAAGCCGGGCTCGGCCCCGGTCGCTGGCACCGCGCAGATCGTGCCCCATCCCGCCGGACTCGCGAAGTCGCAGCCACTGGTTGTCACTGTCGACCAGATCCCGCATCCAGCCTACATGGTCAATCACAAGTTCGAGGTGGTGTGGTTCAACGATAAGGCCCGCGACGGTTTGGACGGCGCGCTGACCCAACTCGCGCCCCGCGCCGAAGAACGGAGCATCTTCCGGCTGCTCATCGCCAACGACGACGCGCAAGTCCGCAGCAATCGCGAGGAGCTATTGCGCCTCAATCTCGCGCTCGCCAAGGAGCGCATGGAATTGAACGCGATTGTCCAGCCGCTGCAGGGGATCGCTGCTTCGAAAACGCAACTGCTCGAGCGCCTGTATGCTGAAACCAGGCCGGCGCCCGTCGGGCCGATCGTGGAGATCCCGCTGCGCCTGAAAGCGGAGAACGGCGCCCGAGTCGATGACTGCAGCGCCTATGCCGCCTACTTCCGCGAAGGCATCCTGGTGATACTGGTGCCGCAGCAGGGCGATACCAACGCGTTGCTGCAGATCCTCAGCCGCCGTGACGCGGTGATCCGCAACCTGCTCAGCAAACGCCTGCCTGCACTGACCGACCTCGCGGTGCTGGTGGCAGACCTGCAGGACTCGGTGAAGATCTGCTCCGAACTGCCCCCGGAGGAGTACTTCGAGTTAATCAATCAAATCTGGTCAGGCGCGGGGGCGGTTTTCCGCAAGTATTACGGCACCCATGGCAAGCACGTGGGCGATGGCATGGTCTACTACTTTTTTCCCCAGCCGGACTGCAGCTACATCATGAACGCCCTGGCTTGCGCGCAGGAGTTAAAGACCGTCATGGGGCGCATCAGCAAGGAATGGCAACTGCGGAAAAAGTGGACGACCGAGCTCTACCTCAACACCGCCCTGAATGAAGGCGAGGAGTGGCTGGGCACGTTCCAGACCGCGACCACGGTGGAGTTTGCCGTGCTGGGCGATACCATCAACCACACCGCGCGTCTCAGCGATTTTGCCCGCTACGGGGCGATCTGGGCCACCAAGAACTTCATCGGCAAGGTTCCCGGCGCCGAACGTGCCCGCGTGAAATTCGGAATACGCCGGCCCGGCCCGGGAGGACAGTCGATCTTTGTCGAATCCACCTACTCCCGCCTAGGCAACCTGGTGGACCTTACGTCCGGTCGCTTCGAAAAGCTCAAGGATATAGCCGGCCTGCCAGTGACCGAGATTGTGGAGTTGGGGTCGCCCCACTAGCAGCCTGTCAGACTTGGCTTCCCGACAGGCTGTTAGAGCAAGTCTAAGTCCGACAAACTCCTAGGTGTTCCTCCGCTCACTATGCCGCAGGGGGAGAAGGTTGGTGAGACGTTGATCGCCCGAAAGCCGCCTGGGCGCGGCTGAGCGGACAACGACTGTCAGCCCAAAACCTTCCTCCTGCCACCTTTCGCCTTCGGGCAGTTACTCAGGCTTGATGCCGGCAAGTTTCACCAGCCTGCCCATGCTCTCGTAGTCCTCGCGGATCAGCTTGCCAAAGTCCTCGGGCGTGCCGATGGCGGGCTCCTCGCCGAGCGCGAAGTACTGCTTGCGCAGCTCGGCGGAATCGAGTGCTTCGTTCATGACCCGGTTGAAACTCGCGATGATCGGCTTCGGGGTCCCGCTCGGCGCGATGACGCCGTTCCAGCCGTAGAAGCGAAAGCCCGGTACGCCGCTCTCGGAGATGGTCGGGATCTCGGGCCTGGCCGCCGAGCGCTTGTCGCCGCCGGTCGCCAGGCAGCGCAC
>JBOIEM010000031.1:0-10217 GCA_050741115.1 Burkholderiales bacterium | reverse complement strand
GCGACCTGGTCTATTTCCAGGGGCACTCCGCGCCGGGCATCTACGCCCGCGCTTTCCTCGAGGGGCGCATCACCGAGGAGCAGTTGAAGCATTTCCGCCAGGAGGTGGGCGGCAAGGGGTTGCCCTCCTATCCGCACCCCTGGCTGATGCCGGACTTCTGGCAGTTTCCCACCGTCTCGATGGGCCTCGGGCCGATCATGGCGATCTACCAGGCGCGCTTCATGCGCTACCTCAAGGACCGCGGCATCCTCTCGCCGCAGGGGCGCAAGGTCTGGTGCTTCTGCGGCGACGGAGAGATGGACGAGCCGGAATCGCTCGGCGCGATCTCGCTTGCCGGACGCGAACGCCTCGACAACCTGATCTTCGTCGTGAACTGCAACCTGCAGCGGCTCGACGGGCCGGTGCGCGGCAACGGCAAGATCATCCAGGAGCTGGAAGCCGCCTTCCGCGGCGCCGGCTGGAACGTGATCAAGGTGGTCTGGGGCTCGTACTGGGATCCGCTGTTCATGCGCGACAAGACCGGGATTCTGCTGCGGCGCATGGAGGAGTGCGTGGACGGGGAGTACCAGACCTTCAAGTCGCAGGACGGCGCCTTCGTGCGCAAGCACTTCTTCGGCAAGTACCCGGAGCTGCTCGAGATGGTGTCGCACATGACCGACGACGACATCTGGAGGCTCAACCGCGGCGGGCATGATCCGCACAAGATCTACGCGGCGTACTCGGCGGCGGTGAAACACGTCGGGCAACCCACGGTGATCCTCGCGAAGACCGTGAAAGGCTACGGCATGGGCGAGGCGGGCGAAGGCCAGAACATCACGCACCAGCAGAAGAAGATGGGCACCGCGTCGATCAAGGCGTTCCGCGACCGCTTCGAAGTGCCGATCCCCGACGACAAGCTCGAGGAGGTGCCGTTCTACCGTCCGCCTGACGACAGCCCCGATATGAAATACCTGCGCGAGCGCATTGCCGCGATGGGCGGCAGCGTGCCGGCGCGGCGGCGCAGGAGCGCAGCGCTCGATGTGCTCCCGCTCGCGGCGTTCGACGCGCAACTGAAGGGCACCGAGGGCCGCGAGATCTCCACGACGATGGCTTTCGTGCGCATCCTGAATGCGCTGGTGCGCGACAAGAGCATGGGCAAGCTGGTGGTGCCGATCGTGCCCGATGAGTCGCGCACGTTCGGCATGGAGGGGATGTTCCGCCAGCTCGGCATCTATTCCCACGTCGGCCAGCTCTACACGCCGCAGGATGCCGACCAGCTCATGTTCTACAAGGAGGACAAGAACGGGCAGATCCTGCAGGAAGGCATCTGCGAGGCGGGGGCGATGTGCTCCTGGATCGCCGCGGCGACTTCCTACAGCACGCACAACCAGCCCATGGTTCCCTTCTACATCTTCTACTCGATGTTCGGCTTCCAGCGCGTGGGCGACCTCGCGTGGGCGGCCGGCGACATGCGCGCGCGCGGATTCCTACTGGGGGGCACTTCCGGCAGGACGACGCTGAACGGCGAGGGGCTGCAGCACGAGGACGGCCACAGCCATGTCGTCGCATCGACCATTCCGAACTGCGTGTCCTACGACCCGACCTACGCCTACGAGCTGGCCGTCATCATCCAGGACGGGCTGCGCCGTATGGTCAAGGAGCAGGAGGACGTCTATTACTACATCACGGTGATGAACGAGAACTACGCGCATCCCGCAATGCCGGAGGGCGCCGAGCCGGGGATACTGCGCGGCATGCACCTGATCGCCGGCGGCAAGGCGGCGAAGAAGCGGCTCAAGGTCCAGCTCATGGGCTGCGGCGCGATCCTGCGCGAGGTGCTGGCCGCGGCCGAGCTGCTGGAACAGGATTTCGGCGTAGCGGCCGATATCTGGAGCGTCACGAGCTTCAACGAGTTGCGGCGCGACGGGCTGGAAGCCGCCCGCTGGAACCTGCTCCATCCCGAGGCCGAGCCCCGGCGCTGCTATCTCGAGCAGTGCCTGAGGGACCACCCCGGTCCGGTGATTGCGGCCACGGACTACATGAAGGTATTCGCCGATCAGATCCGCGCTTTCCTGCCCGCGCCGGCGCACTACAGCGTGCTCGGCACGGACGGCTTCGGCCGCTCCGACACGCGGCGCGCGCTGCGCGGGTTCTTCGAAGTGGACCGGCGCTACGTCGCCGTGGCGGCGTTGAAGGCGCTTGCCGACCAGGAGGCGCTGCCGCAGAAGAAGGTCCTCGAGGCGATCCGGAAGTACGGCGTCGATCCTGAGAAACCGAATCCCGCCAAGGTCTGAGGCTCATCACCCCTCGCATGAGCGTGATCGAGGTCAAGGTTCCCGACATCGGGGACTTCAAGGACGTCCCGGTGATCGAGGTGCTGGTCAAGCCGGGAGACAGCGTCGACAAGGAAGCGCCGCTCATCACCCTGGAGTCCGACAAGGCGACCATGGAGGTGCCTTCGCCCGCCGCCGGCGTGGTGAAGGCGCTTCGCGTCAGGGTGGGGGACAAGGTCTCCGAGGGCTCGCTGGTGCTTACGCTCGAGTCCTCAGGCGATGCCGCGCCCAGTGCAAAGTCTGTCTTGGAGAAACCCGCAGCGGCGCCCGCGCCGCAGCCGGCTCCCGCCGCTGCGCCGCCTCCCCAGCCCGCGCCGCGATCCCCTCACCCTCCATCCCTCTCCCCAGCCCTCACTCCTTCCCTCTCTCCCGAGGAGAGAGAGGAAGCTCGAGCCTCCCTTCTCCCCTCCGGAGAAGGGTCGGGGATGAGGGGTCGGGAGAGGGAAGCATCGAGCGCTTCCGCCGACGCGATTGCAGGAATGGCGGGGGGCTTCGCGCGCGCGCACGCGAGTCCCTCGGTGCGGCGCTTTGCCCGCGACCTCGGCGTGGACCTCGGGCGCGTGAAGGGCACCGGGCCGAAGGAGCGCGTGCTCAAGGACGACGTCCAGAACTACGTCAAGAGCGAGCTCGCGCGGCCGCGCGCGGCCGAGGGTGGACCGGGGCTCGGCTTACCCCCGCTGCCGCAGGTGGATTTCGCGAAATTCGGCGCAGTCACCGCTCAACCGCTCTCACGCATCAGGAAGCTCTCGGGCGCGAACCTGCACCGCAACTGGGTCGCCATCCCGCACGTCACGCAGCACGACGAGGCCGACATCACCGAGTTGGAGGAATTCCGCAAGATCCAGGTCGAGGAGGCGAAGAAGCAGGGCGTCCGTTTCACCATACTGTGCTTCCTCCTCAAGGCGGTGGTGGTGGCGCTCAAGCAGCACCCCGAATTCAATGCCTCGCTCTCGGCCGACGGCGAGAGTCTCGTGCTCAAGCAGTACTTCCACGTCGGCGTCGCCGTGGACACGCCGAACGGGCTGGTGGTGCCGGTGATCCGGGACGTGGACAAGAAGGGCCTGATGGTGCTCGCGAAGGAGCTGGGCGAGGTGAGCGCGCGCATGCGCGCGGGCAAGATCTCGCCGGCCGACCTGCAAGGCGGGTGCTTCTCGATTTCTAGCCTGGGCGGGCTGGGCGGCTCCCACTTCACTCCCATCATTAACGCGCCCGAGGTGGCGATACTGGGCGTCGGAAAATCGGTGACGCGCCCGATCTGGACCGGAAAGGAATTCGCCCCCCGGCTGATGCTTCCCCTGTCGGTATCGTATGACCATCGCGTGATCGACGGCGCGCAGGGCGCGCGCTTCATCGCGTTCCTGAGCTCCGTGCTCACCGACATCCGCCGCCTCGTGCTGTGACGGGCGCGAAGCGCGCAGGCGTCGTGCGGTTTCCTCATTTCTCATACCTCATCCCTCATCCTTGGGGCGGTTGAACGATGTCCACCGCCCCCATCGGCATCCTCGGCGGGACGTTTGACCCGATCCACTACGGTCACCTGCGCCTGGCGGAGGAACTCGCCGAAACGCTGCGTCTCGATGAGGTGCGCTTCGTTCCGAGCGGCACGCCGCCGCACCGCGGCGCGCCCGCGGTGCCGGCCGATCACCGCCTCGCCATGACGCGGCTCGCCGCGGCCGGCAATGCGCGCTTCAAGGTCGACGATCGCGAGACGCGGCGCGCCGGGCCTGGCTACACCTTCGACACGCTGAAGACCCTGCGCGCGGACGTGGGGGAGGCGCGAGCGCTTGCGCTGCTGCTCGGCGCTGACGCCTTTCTCGAATTTGCGACCTGGCACCAGTGGCGCGAGATTTTCGGGCTCGCGCACGTTGCCGTCGCGCACCGACCGGGATTTCCGGTCGAGCGCTGGGCGGAGCGCATGCCCCAGCCGCTTGCGCGCGAATACTCGGCCCGCCACTTGCAGCAGCCGCTGGCGATCCATCTGTCGCCGGCGGGCGGCATCGCGGTGGTGCCGTTCACGGCGCTCGACATCTCCGCGACCGCCATCCGCGACATGCTGCGCGCCGGCGCGAGCCCCCGTTATTTGCTCCCCGCGGCGGTTCTCGAATATATTCGATCGCACAATTTATATACCTAGAATGCGGGTCGACACGCTGGTCAAGGCCGCGGTCGCGGCGCTGGAAGACATCAAGGGACGCGATATCGTGGTGCTGGACGTCAGAAAATCGACGCCGCTGTTCGACAGGGTCGTCATCGCGAGCGCGGACTCCACCCGCCAGATGCGGGCGCTTTCGATCCATCTTCAGGAGAAACTGAAGGCGCTCGGCGCGCGCGTGCGCGGAGTGGAAGGCGAGCGCGCAGCCGACTGGATACTGGTCGACCTCGGACCGGTCATTGTCCACATCATGCTGCCCGCCGTGCGCAAGTACTATAACCTGGAGGAGCTGTGGGCGCCGCTGCGGACGCGGCGCCGGCGCGCGGGCGCCGCCGCACGCTGACCACCCGTGCGATGAAATTCCTGGTCGTGGCGGTCGGCCATCGCATGCCGGCATGGGTCGATGCCGCATTCTCCGAGTACTCGAACCGCATGCCGCGCGAGGCCCGCGTCGAGCTGGTCGCGGTGAAGCCGGTCGCGCGCGGCGCCCCGCTGCAGCGGGTGCTCGAAGCGGAGGCCAAGCGCATCGTCGCGGCGTTGCCGGCGGGCTGTGTCCGGGTAGCGCTCGATGAGCGGGGCGCTCCTCTCCGCACGATGGACCTGGCGCGGCGCGTGGTGCAGTGGCGGCAGGAGGGCCGCGACGTCGCCTTCATCGTGGGCGGCGCGGACGGGCTGGCCGAGAGCGTCAGGAAATCCGCGGATCTGGCATGGTCGCTCTCGCCGCTCACGCTGCCGCACGGGCTCGTGCGCGTGCTGCTCGCCGAGCAGCTTTATCGCGCGGTCTCGATACTGCACAATCATCCCTACCACCGGGAGTGAAATGAGCGTCCGGGACAAGAGCATCTACCTCGCTTCGCGCAGCCCGCGGCGGCGTGAGCTCCTCAAGCAGATCGGCGTGCCGTTCGAGCTGCTGCTGCTGCGCGAGGACCTGCGGCGCGGGGCCGACGTGGACGAGACGCCGCTGCCCGACGAGTCCCCCGGCGTGTACGTGCTGAGGATGGCGGTCGCCAAGGTGAACACGGCGGTGCGCCAGATCGCGTACCGCGGCCTGCCTCAGAAGCCCGTGCTCGCGGCCGATACGACGGTGGTATTCGACGACCGGATCATCGGCAAGCCGCAGAACGCGGGGGACGCCGCGCGCATGCTGCGCGCGCTGTCGGGGCGCGAGCACCAGGTGCTGACCGCGGTGGCGCTGGCGCTGAGGGAGCAGATCGAGACGCAGATCTCGGTGTCGAGCGTATGGTTCCACGAGCTGACCGATGCCGACATCCGGCGCTACGTCGCGACCGGCGAGCCGCTCGACAAGGCCGGCGGCTACGCCATCCAGGGACGGGCGGGCGCGTTCGTGACGCGGATCGCGGGGAGCTATTCCGGTATCATGGGGCTGCCGCTCGCGGAAACCACGGAGCTGCTGAAGCGATTCGACATCCCCCTGTAGTGAGCCCGCATGGCTGTCACCGAGGAAATCCTGGTCAACGTGACGCCGCAGGAAACGCGCGTGGCGGTGATCGAGCAGGGCGTCACGCAGGAGGTGCACATCGAGCGCGCCTCCTCCCGCGGACTGGTCGGCAACATCTACATGGGGCGCGTGACCCGCGTCCTGCCCGGGATGCAGTCGGCGTTCGTCGACGTCGGCGGCGAGCGCGCCGCGTTCCTCCACGTGGCCGATATCCGGGGCGTCCGCCGGAACGGTGACGCCGCGCGGCCGATCGAGCGGCTCCTCTCCGAGGGGCAGAACCTGCTGGTGCAGGTAGTGAAGGACCCGATCGGCACCAAGGGCGCGCGGCTGTCGACGCAGATCTCGCTCGCCGGGCGCTACCTCGTCTACCTGCCGCAGGAATCGCACATCGGGATCTCCCAGCGCATCGAGGACGAGGAAGAGCGCACGCACCTGCGCGAGACGCTGCGCCAGTTGCTGCCGCCGGAGGACAGCGGCGGCTATATCATCCGCACCGTGGCGGAGACCGCCTCCGACCGCGAGCTCCGGTCCGATCTCGAATACCTGCACCGCCTGTGGGGCGGCATCCGGGACCAGGCCGCCGCGGCCGCGCCGCGCGCCCTGCTCTACCAGGATCTCGGCCTCGGCCTGCGGTTGCTGCGCGACTTCGTCCACGAGGAGACGGCGCGCATCCTGGTGGACTCGGGCGAGACCTGCCGGAAGATGGTCGAGTTCGGGCAGGACTTCACGCCCAGCGTCGCCGAGCGGATCGAGCACTACCGCGGCGAGCGCCCCCTGTTCGACCTCTACGGGGTCGAGGACGAGATCGAAAAGGCGCTCGCGCGGCGCGTCGACCTCAGATCGGGCGGCTATCTCGTCATCGACCAGACCGAAGCGCTCACCACCTTCGATGTCAACACCGGCGGCTTCGTCACCGGGCGCAGCTTCGACGACACCGTCTTCAAGACCAACCTCGAGGCGGCGCAGGTCATCGCGCGGCAGCTGCGGCTGCGGAACATCGGCGGCATCGTCATCATCGACTTCATCGACATGGACACCGAGGAGCACCGGAACGCGGTGTTGAGCGAGTTCCGCAAGGCGCTCGCCCGCGACCGCACGCGCATGACGGTGAACGGCTTCACCGGGCTCGGGCTGGTCGAGATGACGCGCAAGCGCACGCGCGAGTCCCTCGCCCAGGTATTGTGCGAGCCGTGCCCGGTATGCGGGGGCCGCGCGCGCCTGAAGGCGCCGCAGACGGTGTGCTACGCGATCCTGCGGGACCTCGTGCGCGAGGCGCGCCAGTTCAACGCGCGCGAGTTCCGCATCCTCGCCGCGCAGCCGGTGATCGACCTCTTTCTCGACGAGGAATCGCAGGCGCTCGCCATGCTCTCGGATGCCATCGGCAAGCCGGTGTCGCTGCAAGTCGAGACCGCCTACAACCAGGAGCAGTACGACATCATTCTGATGTAGTGATGGCTGATGGGCAGCCCCTGATCACCCCAGGCGGTCGAGTTTCGTCACCAGTTCCGGGCCGCCCGTAATTTCAACAACCTTGCGGCGTCCGGTCGCGCCGTGCCGGATGATGATCGCGAACCTCGGAACATCGAGTGTCTCGCCGAGGAAGTCGATCAGCGCGGCATTCGCCTTGTTATCCACCGCTGGCGCGGCGATCTTCACCTTGAGCGCGCCGCCATGCAATCCGGCGATCTCATTTTTCTTCGCATTGGGCTGCGCGTGCAGCGTCAC
This sequence comes from Burkholderiales bacterium, assembly GCA_050741115.1. Taxonomy (GTDB): domain Bacteria; phylum Pseudomonadota; class Gammaproteobacteria; order Burkholderiales; family SG8-41; genus SG8-41. Next base: position 2,569 of record JBOIEM010000031.1, on the reverse strand, counting down.
CGTCAGCCGCCCGGCCACAGCGTCGTACCGCCACCAGCTCGAGTCACCCGTCACGAGGCACGGCTCACGCGTTTCGAGCGTCAGAGCAGCTGGCCGACCGCCGACTCCAGCCAGGCGACCGGCAGCATGAGAAGCAGCTCGATGACCACCAGCACGAACAGCGGCGAGAGATCGACGTTGCCGACGGGCGGCACCCGCCGCTGGAACACGCGCAGGAAGGGACGCGTCATGCTGTTCGCGAGCGGCATGAGGGGGCTGTCGGGGCCGATCCAGGACAGCAGCACCTGCACGATGACCGCGGCCATCACGACGTAGAGGCCGACCTTCACGAGCACCACCAGCGCCAGCAGCGCGGCGGCCGCGAGCGACTGTCCGGCGGCGGGCCCGAGCGCTTGGCCCTTGATCTGCAGCACCAGCAGGATTTCCGCGAGCTGCACCAGCCACGCCAGCGCGAGCGTCGCGAGATCGAGGCCCCACAGTCCCGGGACGAGCCGCCGCGCCGGCCTGACCATGAAATCGGTCAGCGCCTGCAGGAACTGGGAAAGGGGATTGCGGTAGGGCGCGCGCACCCACTGCAGGTAGAAGCGCAGCAGCAGCGCCACCACGAACAGGCCGAACGCGGTGTTGACGAGGAAGATCAGGGCGTTGGTGAACATGAGCCGATCTCAGTGGCTCTAGTCCTTGCCGAGCTCCTCGCCCAGCTCGCGCGAGCGCTCCGCCGCGGCCTTCACGGCGCGCACGATGGCGTCCTTCACCCGATTGCGCTCCAGGGAGGCGAGCGCCCGCTCGGTGGTGCCGCCCTTCGAGGTGACCCGGCGGCGCAGCGTCTCGGGCGGCTCGCCTGATTGCGCCGCGAGCCTGAGCGCGCCGGAGAAGGTCTCGAGCGCGAGCCGACGCGCGGCGTCCGCGGCGAGCCCGCGCTCGCGCGCGGCGCGCTCCAGGGCTTCGACGAAATAGTAGACGTACGCGGGGCCGCTCCCCGAAACGGCGGTGACGGCGTCGAGGTCGTCCTCGCGCGCGACCCAGAGCGTCGCGCCGACGGCTCCCAGTATCCTTTGCGCGGCCGCGCGCCCCGCGGGGTTCACGGCGCGGCCGGCGTAGAGGCCGGATATGCCGGCCAGGGCGAGCGCCGGGGTATTGGGCATGACCCGCACGATGCGCGGGTAACCGCCCAGCCAGCGCGATAGGTCTCTCACCCGCACGCCGGCGGCGACGGTGATTACGAGCTGGCGGACGAGCAGGGGCTTGAGCGCCCGCGCGACCTCGCGCAGCTGCTGCGGCTTGACCGCGAGGACGATGCAGTCGCTCCGCGCGGCCCCGGCATCCAGCGCGGCGTGGACCCTCACCTTGAAGGCGCGGGCGAGCCGCGCGCGCACCGGCGGCGCGACTTCCACCACCTGGATCGAGCCGCGCGGCCAGCGCTTGCGGAGCAAGCCGCCGATGATCGCGCTCGCCATGTTGCCGCCGCCGATGAACGTTATCTTCATGACTGCTGCGTGACTAGTGACTGGACAATTTGAACGTAATGTTAACAGCCGCGTGGCAGAGGGCTAAAACTCCAGTCACCCGTCACTTGGCCCTTGGCCCGAAAATCGCGGTGCCGATGCGCACGATCGTCGCGCCTTCCAGGATCGCCGCCTCGAAATCGTCCGTCATGCCCATCGAAAGCGTATCGAGCGCGTGACCGCGCGCGCCAAGCTGCTCCTTCAGCTCGCGCAGAAGGGCGAAGCGCCGGCGCTGGAGCGCGGTGTCGATGGTGGGTTCCGGTATCGCCATCAGCCCCCGCAGCTTCAGCCGCGGCAGGCGGGCGATCGCGTCGGCGAGCTTCGCTTCCTCCCCCGGAACGATTCCGCTCTTGGTCGCTTCGCCGCTCACGTTCACCTGGATGCAGAGGTTGAGCGGGGGCATGCCCTCCGGCCGGGCAGCGTTCAGGCGCTCGGCGATGTTCTCGCGCTCCACGCTGTGCACCCACCCGAAGTGCTGCGCGATGAGGCGGGTCTTGTTGCTCTGGATCGGGCCGAGGAAGTGCCATTCCAGGGGGAGCGTCGCGAGAACCGTGATTTTTTCCACGGCTTCCTGCGCGTGATTCTCGCCAAATGCCTTCTGGCCGGCTGCAAATGCTGCTTCAATGTGCGCGGGCGGGAAAGTCTTGCTGACCGCGAGCAGCAAGATGTCGCCGGGATCGCGTTGCGCGGTCCGCGCTGCGCGCGCGATGCGGCTGCGAACTGCTTGCAAGTTGTCGGCGATTGAGGCCATAATTTGCGCGTGGTGAAGCGCGGGGTGTTCGGCGAAAAATCAAAGCGTTACCCGGCACTCCTCAGGCTTCACTGCGAACCCCTCGCGTAACGGGAGAATTATAGATGGACATCTCCGAACTTCTGGCATTCGTCGTCAAGAACAAGGCTTCCGACCTCCACCTCTCCTCGGGGCTGCCGCCGATGATCCGCGTGCACGGCGACGTGCGGCGCATCAACCTGCCCGCCATGGAGCACAAGGACGTGCACGCGATGGTGTACGACATCATGAACGACGGGCAGCGCAAGTTCTACGAGGAAAACCTCGAGTGCGA
>JBOIEM010000030.1:0-8640 GCA_050741115.1 Burkholderiales bacterium | reverse complement strand
ACGCAGGAATTTCTCGCGCACATGCTGGGGGTGCGGCGGGTCGGCGTCACCAACGCCGCCGGCGCCCTGCAGCGGCGGAACCTGATCAGCTACCGCCGCGGCAATATCAGTATCCTCGACCAGGTCGGCCTGCAAGCCGCCTCCTGCACGTGCTACGAGGTCGTCAGGGAAGCGCATGAGCCCGCGTCGGGCGCGTACGGCGGAAAGTCCGCCGGCCGCCGCGGCGGCCCGGGAATTTCAACCAGAGCAACGACACGGAGCATTCACCATGGCTGATGATACGAAACCGAGACCGGGGAGATTTCCGGACCTGTTCAGCGCCCAGCGCGACACGGGCGGGCAAGGGCAGGCCGCACTGGGCGAAGCCGGCTTCGACGGCGACTTCGCGCGGCTCAAATTGCAGATCATCCGGCCGGTGTTCGAGAGCGTCGGAGACCGCATGAAGGAGCGCGGGCACGCGTTCAACATTACCGATGAGCCGGGCGGGAGAATCTCGATACATATCGTGCCCCCGGGCGCGAACCAGACCATCCACCCCTACGACTGGTTCCCCACGTTTTCCCTGTATGGCGCCCCGTTCACAAGGCGGATCGGGGTGCACGGCCGCAACGCACGCCCCAATTCCTCCGGCTCGACCGGCGAGCGCGGCGATTACCCGCTCGCGCAGGTCAGCAGGGATGTCGTGGAAAAGGAACTGATGAAATTCATCGGCGAGATCGCCAACTGGTAGCGGGTTCCTGCGCCCGCCGGCGTCTGTGCGCTCGCGTACGGGTGGAGTATGCTGCCCTAGGTAATCCGCCTGCCGTGCGGCTGGTCCGTGAGGGGGGCGGCGTTTTGCAGGCGGTTTCCGCGCACCCGCGATGCCCGGCCCCGACAAACCCCAGCGTAACCAACTACTTGCCGCGCTACCCCCGGCGGACTTCGGGCGCCTGCTGCCGCGCCTGGAGCTCTTCCCCCTGCCGCTCGGCTGGGCGGTCTACGAGGCCGGCCGCATCCAGGGCTACGTCTATTTCCCCACCACGGCCATCGTTTCCATGCTCTACGTCATGGCCGACGGGGCGTCCGCGGAGATCGCGCTGGTCGGCAGCGACGGCGCCGTCGGCATCGCGCTGTTCATGGGGGGCGAGACCACGCCGAGCCGGGCGGTGGTGCAGAGCGCCGGCCACGGCTACCGGCTGAAAGCGGCCATCCTGAAGACGGAGTTCGAGCGCGGCGGCGCGCTGCAGCAACTGCTGCTGCGCTACACGCAGGCGCTGATCACGCAGATGGCGCAGACCGCGGTATGCAACCGGCACCATTCGGTGGAGCAGCAGTTGTGCCGCTGGCTGCTGCTGAGCCTCGACCGGCTCTCTTCCAGCGAGCTGAAGATGACCCAGGAGCTGATCGCCAACATGCTGGGGGTGCGCCGCGAAGGCGTCACCGAGGCCGCCGGGAATCTCCAGCGCGACGGTCTGATCCATTACAGCCGCGGCCGCATCACCGTTCTCGATCGCCCGGCGCTGGAAAACCGGGTGTGCGAGTGCTACGCGGTGGTCAAGCAGGAATACGACCGCCTGCTGCCTCGCAGTGCCGCAAGGCGATGAACGACCCGGGAAAGCAGCCCGCGCCTATCGCCGCTTGACGCTCGTTATTCGTCACTCGTCACTCGTTGCCCGGATGCGCCGAAGTCGCGCAGCGACCGCTGCATGAGGACGGTGTCGAGCCAGCGCCCGAACTTGAGCCCGACGCGCGTGAACGTGCCGACGTGCCGGAAGCCGAGCGCGCGGTGCAGCCCGATCGACGCGGTATTGCCGCTATCGCCGATGATGGCGATCATTTCCCGGTAGCCGGCGGCCGCCGAAAGCTCCAGCACCTGCGCGAGGAGGGCCTTGCCGATGCCGCCGCCGATGGCGGAGGGATCCAGGTAAACCGAGTCCTCCGCCGTGTAGCGATAGGCGCTGCGCGAGCGATAGTGCGCGGCATTGGCGAATCCGAGGATTGCGCCGTCGCGGTGCGCTACCAGGTACGGAAGCCCGGCCGCGAGTACGGCCTCCCGCCGCCGGCACATCTCGCCGTGGTCCGGAGGCTCTTCCTCGAACGAGGCGGTGCCGCGCAGCACGTGGACAGCGTAGATTTCCTGCACGCGCGCCATGTCCCCGGGGCCGGCCGCCCGGATGGCAAACCGCGGATTCATTTCACTCGGGGCGGATGCCCCCCACCTGGATGATCGCCCGGTAGCGCAGGTACTCCTCCTGCATGAGCCGCATGAAGCCGTCCGGCGTGCTCTCGGGCGTGGACTCCGCTCCCTGGCGCACGAACCGCTCGCGCAGCGCGGCGTTGCGCAGCCCGCGCACGACGTCCCCGTGCAGCTGCTCGACGACGCGCCGCGGCGTGCCCCGGGGCGCGACAATCCCCGACCAGCGGTCGAACTGCGCCTCCGGCAGGCCGACCTCGCCGATCGTCGGCACGGCCGGCAGGGCGGGGCTGCGCTGCGGCGTCATCACTGCGAGTGCGCGCAGCCGTCCCTCGCGCACCGGCGTGACCACCGCCGGCAGCGTGAAGACCGCGTAATGCACCCGCCCGAGCACCATTTCCACGAAGGAGTCCGACAGGTTCCGGAACGGAATGTGCATCGCATCGGCGCCGAGCGCCCGGGTGAACAGCTCGCCGGCGAGATGGGAGGCCGACCCGATGCCGAGGGAGGCGTAGTTGAGATCACCGGCGCGCACGCGCGCGTAGCGGGCGAATTCGCGCGCCGTGGAGACCGGGATCCCGGGCGTCACCGCCAGGACGTTGGTGATCGAGGCGACGTGCGCGACGCCCACGATGTCGGCGAGCGCGCGGTAGGGCGGCGGGTCGCGCAGGAGCTCGGTGATGAGGCGCGTGACCCCCACCATGCCGAGCGTGTAGCCGTCGGCGTTCGCTCTCGACACGAAGGTATTGCCGATCAGCCCGCCCGCGCCCGTGCGGTTCTCGATGACGACCCGCTGCCCATAGAAAGCTTCGAGCTGGTCGCCGATCGAGCGCGCGAAAAAGTCGTCCGCCGCGCCCGGGGGATAGGCGACGATGATGCGGATCGGCTTGACGGGATAGGCGGGGGGCCCGAGCGGCTGCATTGCGGCGCACAGGTCTGCGCCCACGAACGCGGCCGGCGCGCACAGCGCGGCGCGCAGGGCGCCGGTCGACAGAAAACACAGGAAACGGGCCGCAACCATGCTCCACCTCGAGCCGCTCCACGATAGCGCGCGCGACGGCGGGCAGCAAGCTCTCAGCGCCCGGTCAGCCTCGGGCGGCTTTCAGATAGGCCCTGGCGCTGCTCGACAGCAGGCGCGGGAGGTGTGTGTAGACATAGCGCACGCCCTTGTCCAGCAGCGCGCGAACGTTTTCCGCGGTGGCGGGCGTGCCGGGCGTCCGGCGGGCGGCCACCATCTTGCGGAAGCCGCCGTCGATGGCCGCCGCCACCGCCGGCGCACCGGGATTGCCCGGGTGACCCATCGATTGCGACAGGTCCGACGGGCCGATGAAGAACACGTCGATATCGTCGACCTTCAGCAGCGCGTCGATGTTGTCGATCGCCGCCCGCTCCTCGAGCTGGACGGCGATCAGGGTCGCTTCGTTGGCGGCCTTCACGTATTCGGCGAGCGTGCCGTGCGAATCGTAGACCGCCGCGCGCGTTCCGGCGGCGAGGCCGCGGCTCCCCAAGGGATGGTACTTGACCGCGGCGACCACCTCGCGCGCGTCCTCCGCCGTGTTCACGTGCGGCACCTGCACGCCCATCACGCCGCGGTCGAGCACCTGCAGGATGTGCTCCGGGCTGCGGGTCGCCGGGCGCGCGATCGCGGTGATGCCGCAGGCCTCCGCCGCCATCGCCATCAGCTCCACGCTCTCCAGGGTGATCGTGCCGTGCTCGCAGTCGAGCAGCACCCAGTCGAAGCCGGCAGCGCCGATCATCTCGACGACCTGCGGCGAGGGGATCATCACCGAGACGCCGAAAACCGGCTCGCCGGCGCGCAGCTTTTCCTTCATCCGGTTCTGCTTCATGCCTGCCATCCCTGAAACGGAGCTGCGGGCGCGCGCCGCTCAGCGCGGCGGCGCCGGCAGCCGCTGGTTGAGGAACCGCACGAGCTCGTCCATCGTGGCGGGCGCCGTCGTGAACCGCTCCTGCAGCCCGAGCGAGCCCGACCGGCGGAAGAATGCCTCAGTGGCCGCGGTCACCGTCGGCTCGATCCCCAGCTGCCGCAGCACACCCGCCACCTGCTGCACTTCGTGGTGGCGCCGCGCGTGCGCGGTCGCGTGGGTGCGCACCCAGTTCGACGCCGTCTTCTCGAACGGGTGCCGCGCGAAAAGCTCGGTCACCTCCCGCCACAGGTCGTCGCGGATGCCGGCGCGCTCGCCGGCGACGAGGAACTCGATCAGCAACGCTTCCATCCCCTTGGAAAAGACGCTGCGCAGCATCTTGAACATCGACGCCTTGCCGAAATCCTCGCTGTAGAACCTGACGTTGAGGCCGAGCTCCCCGCCGAGCTCGCGCTCCGCCCGCCGCCCGTGCGGGCCGCCGAGCAGAATTTCCGTCTTCGCTCCGGTGACGCCGACCGCCCCGAGCACGGCGCCTTCGACGAAAGCCGCGCCGGAGGGCGCGATGATGCGCTCGATCTCGAGCTTGACGCCGGGATCGGTGGCGTTGAGGTCCACATAGGTCTGCGCCGCGCCGAGGTGGGGGGCGCATTGCCGCGCGGCCTCCCGCGCCACGCTCGTCGTCACGGTCGAGAGGATGTAGCGCGCGCCGCTCACGGCTTCGGGCAGGCCGCAGAACGCGATTTTCGCCCCGGCCGACCGCGCATTCAGCCGCTCGATGCCCCCCGCCTGCCCGATCAGGACGTCGTAGGCCGCGATTTCGGCGCCGCGCGCGGCGAGCGCGGCGGAGAACGCGGAGGCAACCTCGCCGAAACCGATGAACGCCAGGCGCGTCGTCATGGGAGCAGCCCGCGGCCCGTCGCGCGCGCCCGGCGCATGCCGGCCGTCTCCTGCAGGCGCTCGCGAACGGGTAGAGCGGAGCAGTAGTAGTATGGCAGGTTGTAGAACATACGATCTTTCGCGTCCGAGGTAAAGCGCAGCCGCGGAATGGACGCGGCGAAATGAAGGAGGATCCATGAAGCCGATTCGATATCTCGTCGCGGGATTGGCGGCATTGAGCTGGGCCGCTGCCGCGGACGCGCAGCAGCCGTTTCCCAGCAGGCCCATCCGCGTGATCGTGGGATTTGCGCCGGGCGGAAACACGGACACGGTCGCGCGCGTCGTCGGGCACAAGCTCGGCGAGCGCCTGGGAACGCAGGTCGTGATCGACAACCGCGGCGGCGCCGGCGGCACGATAGGCACCGAGATCGCGGCGCGCGCCACGCCGGACGGCTACACGCTCACGATGGGGACCACGACGACCCACGCCATCGCCGTCGCCGCCTACTCCAAGCTGCGCTACGACCCGGCGAAGGATTTCTCGCCCGCCGCGCTGGTCGCGATCGCGCCCTACCTCCTCGTCGTTCACTCCAGTATCCCGGCCCGCAGCCTCAAGGAGTTCGTTGCGCTGGTCCGGTCGCAGCCGGGCAAGCTCAACTACGGCTCGGCCGGAACGGCGACGACCACGCATCTCGCCATGGTCACGCTCGCCACGCGCGCGGGGCTCGACATGACGCACGTCCCGTTCAACGGCAACGGGCCCGCCACCACCGCCGTGGTCGGCGGCCAGGTGGAGGTGCTGTTCGGCGCGATGCCGCCGCTGCTGCCTCACCTGCCGACGGGAAGAGTGCGGCCGATCGTGGTCAGCTCCGCAAAGCGCTCGACCTCGCTGCCCGACGTGCCGACCGTCGCGGAATCGGGCTACCCCGGTTTCGACGTCACGCTGTGGCTGGGCTTCTTCGCGCCGCGCGGCACGCCGCCTGCCGTCATGAAGCGCCTCGAAACCGAGCTGTTGCAGGTTGTCCAGTCGCCGGACGTGAAGGAGCAGATGACGCGGCAGGGCCTGGAACCTCACAGCGCCACCGCGGCCGAGCTCGCGAAGCTGGTGAGGACCGAGATCGAGAACTACAAGACGGCATTCAAGACCGCAGGCATCAAGATCGAGTAACCCCTCACCCGGAGTGGCCCTCCCCGCGCTGCGTCAGGTCCCGGCGCGGGTGCTTTCCGGCCGCCCGCGGACGTATGCAACGAAGCCGTTCACGAACTTGCCGAGGTTCTCACGCGTCGCGGCGTCGGTGATCTCGCCGTTGGCGTCGATCACGCTTCCGGCGCGCGACACGAGGAGGCGGCCGCCTGCCCACAGGTCCGCGCCCAGGGTCCGGAACACGGGAAGCCAGGCGTTTTGCGAAAGGATGGTGCCGAACCCGCCCGGCGAGGCTCCGGCAATGGCGACCGGCTTGCCGCCAAACACGCGCGCGATGTCGCTGGCGGGCCGCGAGAGCCAGTCGATTGCGTTCTTCGCAACGCCCGGAATGCTGTTGTTGTACTCGGGGGTCACGAGCAGCAGGCCGTCGGCGGCGGCGATCGCGTCCTTCAGGCGCGCTACCGGTTCGGGCACGCCGTGAGCCTTCTCCGCGTCGCCGTCGTAGAGCGGAATGGCCGCTATCGATTCGATGCGAAGCTCGCAGTCGGGAGGCACCATCGCCGCGGCGGCGCGCAGCACCGCCGAGTTGTACGAGCCGCGGCGCAGGCTGCCCGACAAGCCGATCAGGGTAAGCACGAGTGTCGTTATCTCCCGGGCGATGATTGCCGCGCGGACTTTCAATTTAATCGCAAGCCGATGCTATTGATAAGACTTGCGTAGCGCGCCGTCTCGCCGCGCACGAGGCTCGCCAGCTCTTCCGCCGTGCCCGGCCAGGGATCAACGCCCATCGCGGTGAGCCGTTCGCGCAGATCGGGCGATTCCAGAGCCCTAATTCGCGAGCGGGGTTCATTCCTTCCTCCATCGGCCAGTCGGGGCCACCCATCAGTTCTCACCGAAGTACCGCGCCGCTTCCTGCATGAGGCTCTCCCGCAGCAAGCGGAAAGCGGCGAGCTGGTTGACCGTCTTGCGGGTGATGAGCGAGATGTGCCGACTCACACCGGGCAGCTCGCGGCAGCTCCGCCGGTCCACGTTCATCTCGATCGCGATCCCGAGCGGCACGAGGCCGTCCCCGAACCCGGCCCTGACCATCTGCACCGTCGCGCTGAAGGTCTCGACCGGCACGAACGGGCGGGCGAGGAGCTGGGGATGGCGCTCCCGGAGCTGCGGCTCGATCGCGCGCCACGTGGCCGAGCCGGGCTCGATCGAGATCAGCGGCTGGTCGCGGGCCGGCCTGGCGCCGGATCCCGAGTGGATGATGACCAGGGGCTCGTCGACGACGGGATAGTGAATGAGGTCCCGGCTCGCCGGCAGATCGGTGCTCATCCCGATGTGATAGCGGCCGAGCCGGACGCTTTCGACGATCAGGACGCTCCGGTGCGCGTGGAGCTGCACCGTGATCCCCTCGAGCCCCCGCAGCGCGCGGCTGATGACCGCCGGACCCCACGAAGCCGCGATCGAGTCCGCCAGGGCGAGCGAGAAGGCCGCCGGGGCGCCCTCCCGCGTCGGGGTCATCAGCCCCCGCAGGTCGGCGGCGAGCGGGCGCGCGCGCTCCAGGAAATCCGCCGCAGCGGCGGTCAGCCGGATCCTGCGGCCGTCGGGCTCGACCAGCCGGATGCCGACCGCCCGCTGCAGGGCCTGGATGCGCTTGCTGACGGCGGACTGGGTGAGCCGCAGCCGGACCGCCGCCTCGCTGACGGTCCCGAACCGCTCGAGGGCGATCAGGGCGTCGATGCCGTCTAACATATTCCTGATGCTACTACATTTTATGCAACCTATTCCTGAGTCTTTCGGCTAAGCTTCCCGCCATAGCGTCCGCTTGCGCGAGGAGAGCCACACCATGGTCACCGTCGAATCCACTCCGGAAATGGCCGCCCGGGTCTACGCGACCCTCGCGCGCAACATCGAAGTCGTCCGCCGCCGCCTGAAGCGGCCGCTCACCCTGTCGGAGAAGGTCCTGCTCGGGCACCTCGACGACCCCGAGCGCCAGGAGCTCGTACCGGGCAAGAGCTACCTGCAGCTCCGCCCCGACCGCGTCGTGTTCCAGGACGTGCTCGGGCAGACCGGCATGCTCCAGTTCATGCAGACGGGGCGCGAGCGCGTCTCCGTGCCGACTACCATCCACTGCGACCACCTGATCCAGGCGCGGCGCGAGGCGGCATCCGACCTGAAGGAGTCGCTGGCGGAGAACACGGAGGTCTACGATTTCCTGCGCTCGGCGGCGGCGAAGTACGGCGCGGGCTTCTGGGCGCCGGGCGCCGGCATCATTCATCAGGTGGTGCTGGAGCAATACGCCTTCCCCGGCGAGCTCATCATCGGCACCGACTCGCACACGCCCAACGCCGGCGGCCTCGGCGCTTGTGCGGTCGGCGTCGGCGGCGCAGATGCCGTCGAGACCATCGCCGGGCTCCCGTGGGAGCTGCTCTACCCGAAGCGGATCGCTGTCTATCTCACCGGAAAGCTCGGGGGCTGGACCGCCCCGAAGGACGTCATCCTGTGGGTTGCGGGCAGGCTCACGGTCTCCGGCGGCACCAACGCGATCGTCGAGTACATCGGCCCCGGCGCGC
>JBOIEM010000029.1:0-10423 GCA_050741115.1 Burkholderiales bacterium | reverse complement strand
GGCTCCCAGTGCCGCAACCCGGAGAACTGGCGGGTCGGCATCCAGAGCGCCAAGCGGGTGTTCAAGAAGATGCGCCTCGCCGGCCTGAATCCCCGGCTGCTCAATCTCGGCGGCGGCTACCCGGTGCGCCACGTCAAGCCCATCCCCTCGATCGAGAAGATCGCCGAGGTGGTCAACCACTCGCTGCGCGACGTGCCGCAGAGCGTGCGGGTGATGGCGGAGCCGGGGCGCTATTTCGTGTCGGATGCGGGCTACTTCGTCTGCCGCGTGGTCGGTACCGCGACCCGCGCCGGGAAGCGCTGGATGTACTGGGACGCAGGCGTCTTCGGCGGCGTCATCGAGACGACCGAGGGGCTGCGCTACGACGTGCAGTCCGACCGCACCGGCAAGCTCATCCCCTGGAACATCGCCGGGCCGACCTGCGATTCGGTGGACGTCTGCATGCGCGACGAGCTGTTCCCCGAGGACATGCGCGAGGGGGACTACGTCTACATCGCCAACGCCGGCGCCTACACCACCGCTTACGCCAGCACCTTCAACGGCTTCCCGCTGCCGGAGGTGCGCGTCATCTGACCCGGCTACCGCCGGACGCGTTCGCAGGTCACGCAGCGGAACGGATAGCGGTGCCGCGCGTCGGCCGCGAATGATTGGGCGGCCACCTCGCGCCAGTCGCCGGGGGCAATATCGGGCATGAGAGTATCCCCCGCGACCTCGGCGTCGACTGTCGTGAGGTAGAGCCGCCCGGCGCGCCCGAGCGCCTGCGCGTAGAGCTCGGCGCCTCCGATCACGAAGATCTCATCGTCGGTCCCGCAGGCGGCGATCGCCTCGTCGAGGGAGTGCGCGACCTTCGCGCCAGGCGCCCGGAAGCCGCGCTGGCGGGTCACGATCACGGTGGTGCGGCCCGGCAGCAGGCGCCCGATCGACTCCCAGGTCTTGCGGCCCATGATGATGTGGTGGCCGAGGGTCAGGCGCTTGAAGCGCTTCAGCTCCTCCGGCAGGTGCCAGGGGATCGCGCCACCGGCGCCGATCACGCGATTGCGCGCCATCGCCACGATGACAGATAGGCGTGGGTCGTGTTCACTCAAACGGCGACGGGCGCCTTGATCGCGGGATGAGGGTCGTAGTTCTCGAGCGTGAAGTCCTCGTATTTGAATGCGAAGAGGTCCTTCACCGCCCGGTCGAGCCTCATCACGGGCAGCCTCCGCGGGCTGCGCGAGAGCTGCTCGCGCGCCTGCTCGAGGTGGTTGAGGTAGAGGTGGGTGTCGCCGAACGTATGCACCAAGTCGCCCGTTTTCAGCCCGCATACCTGCGCCACCATGAGGGTGAGCAGCGCGTAGGAAGCGATGTTGAACGGCACGCCGAGGAAGAGGTCTGCGCTTCTTTGGTAGAGCTGGCACGAGAGGCGCCCCTGGGCCACGTAGAACTGGAAGAACGCGTGGCAGGGCAGCAGCGCCATCTTCGGCAGGTCGGCGACGTTCCACGCCGAGACGATCAGGCGCCGCGAGTCGGGGTTCTTCCGGATCTGCTCGATGATCTGGCTCATCTGATCGATGTGGCGGCCGTCCGGCGCCGGCCACGAGCGCCACTGGTAGCCGTACACCGGTCCCAGGTCGCCGTTGGCATCGGCCCACTCCTCCCAGATGGTTACGCCGTTCTCCCTCAGGTAGCGCGTGTTGGTTTCGCCCTTCAGAAACCAGAGCAGCTCGTGGAGGATGGACTTGAGGTGCACCCGCTTCGTGGTGAGCAGCGGGAATCCCGCGTCGAGGTCGAAACGGAGCTGCGCGCCGAAGATGGAGAGCGTCCCGGTGCCGGTGCGGTCGTTCTTGCGCGCGCCGTGCTCAAGCACGTCGCGCATCAGGTCGAGGTATTGTCGCATCGCCTCGGGATCGGGACCGGAGCCAGCCGGAATTCTAATGGATTTCCCGGGGGTGGGGCTGCTTCAGCATCCATCTTGTGATCGCGTCCACCGTGTCCGCTTCCCGCCCAAGGAAGCCGTGCGCGCTCATGGCATCGCACGGCTTCGATTGCGGCGGCGCTCCGCCAGTTACCGCTATCAGCGGGTAGCGGTCCGCGAGCCGCTTCGCCTCCGAGTGGGGCGTGTATTGGCAGCCGTCCTCGACGTGATGAACGAAGAGAAGCGGAACCGGGATCGACGAAAAATCGAATCCGCTCAATCCCGGCTGCCGCCTGGAGGCGAGAAACACGGTCGCGGTCAGCACCACGCCGTCCACGCCGGAGCCGAGCTGCCTTGCGGCCGAGGCGGCCGAAATCGTGCCGCGGCTCGTGCCCACGAGATAGACCGGCAGGCCGGAAAAGCGCCGCCTGAGGTCCGCCACCACCCGGCCGATGTCTTCGGCGTGCGCGCTTCCCAGGCGGAATTCGTCTTCCATGCCGAGCGACTGGTCGGAGGGCGCGTCCAACACCGCGGCGGCGATGCCATTCCCCGCGAACAGCCGGCGGGACCGCACCAGAAAGTTTCCCCGGTCGAGCAGCGTGCGCGCGGCCTCGCGCTCGAGATCGACCTTCCCCGCGCCACCGGGAAACAATATTGCCACGGCGCGCGCCTTGCCTGCCGGCGGGGACGACACCAGGTACGACTGCGTCGCGCCCCCGCGCGTGGGGAGGATCAGGATGTCCTCCGCCGACGGAGCGCCCGAGGAAGCGAGCAGCGCGAGTGCGATCACAAAACGCGGCATCCCGGCGATTGTACACTCGGCGCTATAATCCGCGCTCCTCCTGATCGAGGGCGCAGGAACTTCTCATGCTGGCCAGGCTGGAACAGAGCGGTGCGCTTCTTTCCGCCAACGAACTCAATCGCGCCCGGCACGCGCTCATGGTATTGCCGAAAGCGGAGTCGCTCGACGCCCTTGGCGGCGTGCCTGCAGTGGAGGCGCTCGCCGCCGCGCTTTCCAGGCGCGGAAAAAAGCTCGCTGACCTCGCGCAAACGCCGCTCGCCACCGATCTCGCGCACGGCACGCTCGCGTCGTGGGTCATGGTGGACCCGTCGCGGCCGGTATTCGAGCGGCAGACGGTCCTGCGCAAGGGGCTGCAGGAGCTGCTCTCCGAGAAACCCGAGGAAATCACGATCGCGGTGTTCGGACCGCCGGATGAGCGCCGCCGGGCCGCGGAGCTGGCGGTCTACTCGGCATGGGTCAACGGCGCACGGCTGCCCGAGCGCAAGAAAAAGCCCGCGCGCGCGTTGCAGGCGGTCCGGCTCCACGGCCATGCATCGGGAAACGCCTTCGCCGAGCGTCGCGCCGCCGCCGAGGGGAATCTCCTCGCCCGCGAGCTGACGGTGCTGCCGCCGAACGAATTGACTCCGGGCAGCTATCGCAAGCGCGTGCGGGAGCTCGCGCGGCAGCAGGGCTGGCGGCACGAGGAATACGACCTGAAACGCCTGCGCAAGCTCGGTGCCGGCGCCTTCGTCGCGGTGGCGCAGGGCAGCGCGGAAGCGGACGCCGCGATCGTGCACCTCACTTATCGCCACCCGCGGCCGAGGAAATCGTTCGCGCTGGTGGGCAAGGGCATCTGCTTCGATACCGGCGGGCACAATCTCAAGCCCGCGCGCTCGATGCAGGGCATGTACAAGGACATGAACGGCTCGGCGGTGGCGCTCGGCATCCTCGCGGCGGCGGCCGCGATGAAGCTGCCGGCGCGGCTCGACTGCTGGATGGCGATCGCGCGCAACGATATCGGGCCCCGCGCCTACCTCCAGAGCGAGGTGGTCACCGCGCTGAACGGCACCACCATCGAGATCGTGCACACGGACGCCGAGGGGCGCATGGTGCTGGCGGACGCGCTGACGCTCGCTGCGCGCGCGAAGCCGGAGCTCGTCGTGGACTTCGCGACCCTCACCGGCAGCATGCACGTCGCGCTCGGCGAGCGCTACAGCGGCGTGTTCGCGACGAGCGACGCGCTGGCGCGGGCTGCGCTCGCCGCCGCGGATGCAAGCGGCGAGCGCGTATGCGTGTTTCCGCAGGACGAGGACTACGACGAAGACCTGGAGAGCTCCATCGCCGACGTGAAGCAGTGCACGCTGGAAGGCGGCGGCGACCACATCCTCGCCACGCGCTTCCTCAAGCGTTTCGTGGGCGACACGCCCTGGCTGCACATGGATCTCTCGGCGGCAAAGTGCAAGGGCGGCCTCGGCGCGGTCGCAACCGAGATCAACGGCTTCGGCGTCGCCTGGGGCGTCGAGTTCCTGAAGGCGATGCTGAGCCTATCTCAACAATAGGCTCTCGTTAGCCGCGCCCGCGGTTCTTGTCCCACACGTAGCGCACGAAGCGCTGCCAGCGGTTCTGCGGCTGCGCGAGCTTGTTGTACTGCTTGCCCGCGGCCTGATCGCGCGCGTGCCCCTTTTTCACGAGCTCGTGCAGCTCGCGCATCGGGATGCCCCCGGGGCCTCTCGTCTTGTCCGGATCGGGTTTCTGAGCCATCGCGCGCGCCGGTCGTGGAAATCCATATGTTAAACTTCTCTTTGAATTATTTCGAGTTTTAGTCCGTTTCATGTCCGGCAACACGCTCGGGAAACTGTTCTGCGTGACCTCCTTCGGGGAGAGCCACGGGCCCGCGATCGGTTGCGTGGTGGACGGCTGTCCGCCCGGACTCGAGCTCTCGGAGGCGGACATCCAGCCCGAGCTCGACCGCCGCAAGCCCGGCACCTCGCGCCACGTGACGCAGCGGCGCGAGGAGGACACGGTCGAGATTCTCTCGGGCGTATTCGAGGGCAAGACCACGGGCACGCCGATCTCGCTTCTCATCCGCAACGTGGATGCGCGGAGCAGGGATTACGCCAAGATCAAGGACCTGTTCCGGCCGGGGCACGCCGACTACACCTATCTTCAGAAGTACGGCATTCGCGACTACCGCGGCGGCGGGCGGCAATCGGCGCGCGAGACCGCGGTGCGGGTGGCGGCGGCGGCGATCGCGAAGAAGTGGCTGCGCGAGAAATACCGGGTCACGGTCCGCGGCTGCATGGCGCAGCTCGGGCCGATCGAGATCCCGTTCAAGTCGTGGGACGCGGTCCATTCCAATCCGTTCTTCGCCGCCAATGCCGAGATCGTCCCGCAGCTCGAGGAGTTCATGGACCGGCTGCGCAAGTCGGGGGATTCCTGCGGCGCGCGCATCACCACCGTCGCCTCGGGCGTCCCCGTGGGCTGGGGCGAGCCCGTGTACGACAAGCTCGACGCCGATCTCGCCTACAACATGATGAGCATCAACGCGGTCAAGGGGGTCGAGATCGGCGCCGGCTTTCGCGCGGTCACGCAGAAGGGCACCGAGCACTCCGACGAAATGTCGCCCCAGGGATTTCTCTCCAACAACGCGGGCGGCATCCTCGGCGGCATATCGACGGGCCAGGACATCGTGGTGAACGTCGCCGTGAAGCCCACCTCCAGCATCCGGCTTCCCCGGCGCACCATCGACACGGCCGGCCAGCCGGCGGTGATCGAAACGCACGGACGGCACGACCCCTGCGTCGGCATCCGCGCGACGCCGATCTGCGAGGCGATGATGGCGTTGACGCTCATCGATCACGCGCTGCGCCACCGCGCCCAGAACGCCGACGCCGCGTGCGCGACGCCGCGAATCGCCGCCCAGGCGCCGGCCGAGATGATCGCCAAGCTGCGCGCAGCCGCCGCCGTCGAGAACCCCGATCCCGACGAAGCCTAGCGCGCCTGTCATGGCTGCGCTTCCCCACCGGCAGCTCGCCGGGTTCTACTTTTTCTATTTCGCCTGGCTCGGCGCGTTCGCGCCGTTCTTCAGCGTCTACCTCGACGCCGCCGGCCTCTCGCCCGTCGAAATCGGCGTGGTGATGGCGTTGCCGCAGGTGACCCGCATCGTCGCGCCGCACCTGTGGGGCTGGCTGGCCGATGTTCGCGGACGGCACCTTGGCCTGGTTCGTGTCGCCGCGCTGGCGGGGACGGCATGCTGGCTCGGCCTCTTCGCGTCAACGGCCTTTCTCTGGATCTGCGCGGTCGTCCTGACGTCGGGTTTCTTCCTGAGCGCGGCGCTGCCGCTGGTGGAGGCGACGACGCTGACCCACCTCGGTGAGCACACCGGCCGCTACGGCGCGATCCGGCTGTGGGGATCGGTCGGCTACATTGTCGCGGTGGTCGGGGTGGGCTACGCGCTCGACTTTCTCCCGGTGCGCGCGTTGCTGTGGATCGTGACCGCGTCCCTGCTCGGGACACTCGTGTTTG
The DNA here is from genome assembly GCA_050741115.1 of Burkholderiales bacterium. Classification (GTDB taxonomy): domain Bacteria; phylum Pseudomonadota; class Gammaproteobacteria; order Burkholderiales; family SG8-41; genus SG8-41. The sequence continues at coordinate 4,223 of JBOIEM010000029.1, read as the reverse complement.
CGTCCCTCGTTCCGGACGCGCGGCACTCTGAACCGGAAACGGACCGCCAGCCGATCGGGCATATCCTGAAACGGCCGGAGGTCATCGCGCTGATCGCGGCCTGTGCCTTGATGGCGGTCGCGCACGGGCCGTATTACACGTTCTACTCGATACACCTCGTGGAACACGGCTACAGCAAGGGCCTGACCGGATGGCTGTGGGCGCTCGGGGTCTTCTGCGAGATCGCGATCTTCCTGTGGCTGCCGCGCCTGTTCGCGGCGTTCACGTTGCGCGGCATCCTCATCGCGAGCTTCGCGCTGGCGGCGGTGCGTTTCCTCGTCATCGGCTGGGGTGCCGGGAGCCTGGTCCTGCTGCTCCTGGCCCAGACGCTGCATGCGGCAAGCTTCGGCTCGTTCCATGCCGCCGCGATCGGCATCGTCCACCGGCTCTTTCACGGCCGGCACCAGGCACGCGGCCAGGCAATCTACGGCAGCCTCACCTTCGGCGTGGGCGGCACGCTGGGCGCGCTCGCAAGCGGCGTTCTGTGGGACCGCGCCGGGCCGGGCATCACGTTTTCCGCCGCGTCGGCCTGCGCGCTCGCCGGCCTGCTGCTCGTCCTCTGGAAGGTCGCGCCCGAGGGGCGCATGCGCGCCCTGTCGTGAACTCCCACGCTGTGCAATAATCTAAAGATTCCATGAGGTTACGCAGCGAATGAAAGCCCGGACCCTGTACGACAAGTTGTGGGACAGCCACGTCGCGCACGTCGAGCCCGACGGCACGACGCTGCTCTACATCGACCGCCATCTCGTGCACGAGGTCACGAGTCCCCAGGCGTACGAGGGCCTGAAGCTCGCCGGCCGCAAGCCGTGGCGCGTGGACTCGATCGTCGCGACCGCCGACCATAACACGCCGACGCGCAACTGGGACAAGGGCATCGCGGGCATCGCGGACCCGGTGTCACGGCTCCAGGTCGAGACGCTCGACCGGAACATCAAGGAATACGGCGCCCGGGCCTATTTTCCGTTCCTCGACCGGCAGCAGGGCATCGTGCACGTGATCGGGCCGGAACAGGGCGCGACGCTGCCCGGCATGACGCTGGTGTGCGGCGACTCCCACACCAGCACGCACGGCGCGCTGGGCTGCCTCGCTTTCGGCATCGGCACGAGCGAGGTCGAGCACGTGCTCGCGACGCAGTGCCTGGCGATGAAGAAGACGAAGAGCTTGAACATCGTGGTCGAGGGTGCGCTCGGCCGCGGCATCACCGCCAAGGACGTCATTCTCGCGATCATCGGGAAAATCGGCTCCGCCGGCGGCACCGGCTACACCATCGAGTACACCGGCGATACCATCCGCTCGCTCTCGATGGAGGGCCGCATGACCCTGTGCAACATGTCGATCGAGGCGGGAGCCCGCGCCGGGATGGTGGCGGTGGACGAGAAGACGATCGAGTACGTGAGCGGCCGGCCGCTTGCGCCGAAGGGCGCGATGTGGGACCGGGCTGTGGCGTACTGGCGAACGCTCGCGAGCGACCCCGGTGCGCGATTCGACAAAGTGGTGACGCTCGACGCGGGGAGCATCCAGCCCCAGGTCACTTGGGGCACCAATCCGCAGATGGTGACGACCATCGGCGGCCGGGTGCCCGATCCCGCGCAGGAAAAGGATCCCGTGCAGCGAGAATGGATCACGCGCGCGCTGAAGTACATGGATTTGAAGCCAAACACGCCGATCACGGAGATTCGCCCGGACAAGGTGTTCATCGGCGCCTGCACCAATTCGCGCATCGAGGACCTGCGGGTTGCGGCGCAGGTGGTGAAGGGCAAAAAGGTCGCGGCGAGCGTCAAGCTCGCGATCGTCGTGCCGGGCTCCGGACTGGTGAAGCGGCAGGCCGAGAAGGAGGGCCTCGACCGGATCTTCACCGCGGCCGGCTTCGAATGGCGGGAGCCGGGCTGCTCGATGTGCCTCGGGATGAACGACGACCAGCTTTCGCCCGGCGAGCGCTGCGCCTCGACTTCGAACCGCAACTTCGAGGGGCGGCAAGGCCCGGGCGGCAGGACCCACCTGGTGAGTCCGGCGATGGCTGCGGCGGCGGCGATCGCGGGCCATTTCGTCGACGTGCGCACCTTCAACTGACGGGGGCGATCGTGAGGCGTATCGTGATCTGCTTGCTGGTGATCTGGGCAGTTGCCCTGGGGGGGTGCGAAACCATGAAGGGATTCGGCAAGGACGTGGAAAAGGCCGGCGAGGCGATCCAGAAGAAGGCGGGCAGCAAGTAGGGGCGACATGGAGAAATTCGTTCGCAGCGAGGGGTTGGTCGCGCCGCTCGACCGCGCCAACGTGGACACCGACGCGATCATCCCCAAGCAATACCTGAAGTCGATCCAGCGCATCGGCTACGGTCCGAACCTGTTCGACGAGTGGCGCTACCTCGATCACGGCGAGCCGGGCATGGACCACTCGCGGCGCCCGCTCAACCCGGATTTCGTGCTGAACCAGCCGCGCTACCGCGGCGCGACCGTGCTCCTCGCGCGCGAGAATTTCGGCTGCGGCTCCTCGCGCGAGCACGCGCCGTGGGCGCTGCTGCAGTACGGCTTCCAGGCCGTGATCGCGCCGGGCTTCGCCGACATCTTCTACAACAACAGCCTGAAGAACGGCCTGCTGCTGGTCCGGCTCGACCCGGGGATCGTGGACCGCCTGTTCAGGGAGGTCGGCGCCGCCGCGGGCTACCGGCTGGCGGTGGATCTCGAGGCGCAGACGGTGACGACTCCCGGAGGCGAGAGTTTCCGGTTCGATATCGATCCGTTCGTGAAGCACCGCGTTCTCAACGGCCTCGATGAGATCGGGCTCACGCTCGAGCACGCGGACAAGATCAGAGCGTTCGAAGCCGAGCAGCGCGAACGCCAGCCCTGGCTGTTCGCCTAGAATGAAGATTGCGGTACTGGCCGGAGACGGCATCGGGCCGGAGATCGTCGCGCAGGCGGTGCGGGTGCTGAAGGCGCTCGCGCGCGACGGCCTCCGGGTCGAGATCGAGGAGGCGCCCTTCGGCGGCGCCGGCTGCGACGCCCACGGCGATCCGCTGCCGGAGCCGACGCTCAAGCTCGCGCGCGCGTCCGACGCGGTGCTGTGCGGCGCCGTGGGCGGGCCGAAATACGACGCGCTGCCGCGGCCGCAGCGTCCGGAGCAGGGGATTCTCAGGCTGCGCAAGGCGTTGGGGCTGTTCGCCAATCTGCGGCCCGCGCTGCTCTTCCCGGAGCTGACCGGCGCCTCGAGCCTCAGGCCCGAGGTGGTGTCGGGGCTCGACATCATGATCGTCCGGGAGCTGACCGGCGACATCTACTTCGGCGAGCCGCGCGGCCGGCGCGTGAACGCGGGCGGCGCGCGCGAAGGCTACGACACCATGCTCTACTCGGAGCCCGAGATACGTCGCATCGCCGACGTCGGCTTCGCGACCGCGATGAAGCGCGGCCGCCGGCTCACCTCGGTCGACAAGGAAAACGTGCTCGAGACGAGCCGGCTGTGGCGCGAGGTCGTGAGCGATGTCGGCAAGAGGTATCCAGAGGTCACGCTCACCCACATGTACGTGGACAACGCCGCGATGCAGCTCGTGCGGGCGCCCCGCCACTTCGACGTGATCGTCACCGGCAACCTGTTCGGCGACATCCTGTCGGACGAGGCGTCGATGCTGACCGGGTCGATCGGCATGCTGCCCTCGGCCGCTCTCGATGCGGACGCGAAGGGGCTCTACGAGCCGGTGCATGGCTCGGCTCCCGACATCGCCGGCCGCAACGTTGCAAACCCGCTCGCAACGGTCCTCTCCGTGGCGATGATGCTGCGTTACACCTTCGGCGAGGAGGCGGCGGCAGGGCGCATCGAGAGCGCGGTGAGAAAGGCCCTTGCCGCGGGCTATCGCACCGCCGACATCTTCGAGCCGGGAACGAAGAAAGTCGGCACGCGGGAGATGGGCGAGGCCGTCGTCGCCGGGCTTTGAGCGGTGCCCCGTTACCCATTACGGCCCAAGGGCTTGATAGAATAGCGCGTGGCGGATCTCAGGCGGATGCAATGAAGAAAGTGGGTTTCATAGGCTGGCGCGGCATGGTGGGCTCGGTGCTCATGGAGCGCATGCGCGCGGAGCGCGACTTCGACCTGATCGAGCCGGTGTTCTACTCGACTTCGCAGGCCGGGGGCAGGGGACCCGCGATCGGACGGGAGGTGCCGCCGGTCGGGGATGCGCGCGACCTGAAGAGCCT